>JANOKY010000731.1:0-3744 GCA_031419635.1 Burkholderiales bacterium
CGGATTCGTCGCCTGATCCAGTCGTCCAGCTCGGGCACAGGCCTGTAGTACTGGCTGATGCCGAAGTACGCCGTCCAACCCCGTACGTATTGCCCCAGCTTGTGCAGCCGGTAGTCCATCGACACGCCCCAGCTTCGCCCCGCAAGTTCACGCACCCGGTGCTTGAATTGGGCCACCGACTTGTCGGTCCAGCGTATCTTCGTGCCCCGCATCGTGAAGCCCAGGAAGCTGCATTCGCTCATCGGTGCGGCCTTGCTTTTGGCGAGGTTGACCGTGAGTTTGAGGCCGTGTTCGAGGTAGCGCGCGATGCTGCGCATGACCCGCTCGCCGGCACGCGGACTCCGCTGGACACTCGTGCGCCTTAGGCGTACAGTCTCGCAATGTTCACAGTCGTCGAGACCTCCTTGTTTCAGAAGCAGTGGCCTGCCTACTGGATTGAGGACGAACGGGGCGAGTTCGCCGCGTTCATCTCGGCCTCACCGGAGGCCGGCGCTGTGGTCAAGGACTCCGGTGGTATCCGCAAGGTTCGCTGGAAACGCCAAGGAACAGGCAAATCTGGCGGGGTTCGGGTCATTTACTTCTCACGCAATGAGGCTGAAGAGATCGTGCTTTTGACGCTCTACGCGAAGTCGGAAACCGACAACGTCAAAGGTACTGTACTTAAGGAGATTCGCCGTGCTCTTGAAGACTAAACCCCTCACAGGCAAGGAACTGGTTGCTTTTGAAGCCAAGCGCGACCTTGCGGCCGAACTGCTTCAATCTATCCGCGAAATGAAGGCGGGAAAAACGCGGGTCGTTCATTCCCCAGCTGCGGAGGCGCGCCAGAAAACCGGTCTGTCGCAGAGCCAGTTCGCGGCGCTACTTGGGGTCTCGGTACGTACCCTGCAAGGCTGGGAGCAGGGGCGTAAGCAGCCCAGTGGGGCGGCGCGCACCTTGCTGAGCATCGCCCGCACTAATCCCAAGGCTCTTTTGGCGGTGGCGAGCAAGTAGGCGCGGCAGAAAGTGGCGTCTGAAGTTGCGCCCAGTGCAAGGAGAAACGCATGGCCAAACAGATCATCCACACCGAGCTGGCGCCCGTGCCTTTGGCCGGCTACAGCCAAGCCGTCAAGCTGCCGATTCGGCCCAAGGGCATGAAGGTGTCGATCGCCGTGGTGGCCGAGGCATGATCGACAACGCGCTGGACCGATGGCACCGGATTGCGCGCGACCGCGATGCGCGCGGGCTGGCCGCCTTGCTGGCCGACGACGTGGTCTTTCACTCTCCCGTGGTGCACACGCCGCAGCGCGGCAAGGCCCTTGCCACGCAGTATCTGGCCGCGGCCTTGCAAGTCTTCGGCAATGACAGCTTTCGCTATGTGCGCGAGCTGCGCAGCGGCCACGATGCGGTGCTCGAGTTCGCGCTCGAGATCGACGGCACGCAAATCAACGGCGTGGACATGATCCGCTGCAACGACGCCGGCCAGATCATCGACTTCAAGGTCATGATCCGCCCGCTCAAGGCCGTGCACCTGATCCAGCAGAAGATGGCGGCGATGATGTTGCCGGCCAACCCATGACCCCCGCGAGGAGACCCCGATGCCCGCCTACCTGATCGCCGACGTCGAGGTGCTCGACGCAGCCGGCTATGAAGCCTACCGGCAGCAGGTGCCGGCCACCATCGCCGCCCATGGCGGGCGCTACATCGCCCGCGGAGGCGCCACCGAAGTGCTCGAAGGCAGTTGGGCGCCCAAGCGCTGCGTGTTGATCGAGTTCCCGAGCATGGCGCGCTTGAAGGCCTGGTACGACTCGCCGGAGTACGTGCCGCTGCGCGCGATCCGCGAGCGCACCACGAAGTCCAAGCTGATCGCAACCGAAGGATTGTGAGCGCCAGTCAGGCGGCTGCGCGGCTGAAGCCCAGCGAGGCCTGCATCAGGCTGTGCGTGTAGTCGGCGGCCACTCGCTTTGCAGCCAAGTCATCGGCGCTGACGAACTCCACCGCGCGGCCGCGCTGCATCACCATCAGGCGCTGGCACAGGTGGGTCACCACCGCGAGGTCGTGGCTGACCATCACGAAGGTCAGGCCGTGGCGCTGGCGCAAGGCTTCGAGCAAGTTCAGCACCTCGGCCTGCACCGAGGCATCGAGGGCGGAGGTCGGCTCATCCAACAACAGCACCTGCGGCTCGAGGATCAGCGCGCGCGCGATGGCAATGCGCTGGCGCTGGCCGCCCGAGAGTTGATGCGGGTAGCGAAAGCGAAAGCCCTGCCCCAAGCCGACTTCGTCGAGTGCCTGCTCGATACGCGCTTCGCGCTCGTCAGATCGGCCGATGCCATGGATCGCCAGCGGCTCGACGAGCAGGCGGTCCACCGTCTGGCGCGGATGCAGCGAGGCGTAGGGGTCCTGGAAGACCATCTGCACCTGACGCCGAAAGGCCTTGCTGCCGGGCAGTGCCGGCTCGGCGGCTCCCGTGAGCGCAATCTGGCCCGCCGCCAGCGGCGCCAGGCCGCAGATGGCGCGCAGCACCGTGCTTTTGCCCGATCCCGATTCGCCGACGATGCCGAAGCTGCCGCCCGGCTCGACCTCGAACGACACATCGTCGACGGCGATGAAGCGGTCGAAGGCCACGCGCAAATGTTGCAGCGACAGGCCGGCCTGGGCCTGCGTCACAGCGCCCACTCCGGCTGGCGGGCCAGCGTGGGCAACGGATGCCGCGCGGCGCCGAGTTGTGGCAGGCAGTTCAGCAGGCCCTGGGTGTAGGCGTGCTTGGCGTTGTGCAATTCGCTGGCGGCGATGGCTTCGACCACGCGGCCGGCGTACATCACCAGCACGCGGTCGCAGAACGACGACACCAGGCGCAAGTCATGCGAGATGAAGATCAAGCCCATGCCGCGCTCGGCCACCAGCTTGTCCAGGATCGCCAGCACCTGCAACTGCACCGTGACATCCAGCGCCGAGGTCGGCTCGTCGGCGATCAGCAGTTCGGGCTCGGCGATCAGCATCATCGCGATCATTGCGCGCTGGCCCATGCCGCCCGACACTTCATGCGCATGCAGCGCATAGACGCGCTCGGGGTCGTCGATCTGGACATTGGCCAGGGCTTCGAGGGCGCGCTCGCGGGCCACGCGGCGCGACACGCTGCGGTGCGCGCGCAGGGTTTCGACGATCTGCGCGCCGATCGTCATCACCGGATTCAACGAGAACTTAGGGTCTTGCAGAATCATCGCGATGCGCCCGCCGCGCAGGCTGCGGCGCTGGCGTGGCGTGATCGTCTGCAGGTCCAGGCCCGCGAAGCGCAGCGTGTCGGCGCTGACGTAACCGCCCGGCGCCGTCAGGCCCATGATCGCGCGCCCTGTCTGGCTCTTGCCCGAACCCGATTCGCCGACGATGCCCAGCCGCTCGCGGCCGAGCGTGAACGAGACGCCGCGCACGACTTCGCTCTGGCCGCCTTCGCGCTTGGGGTAGGCGATGCGCAGGTTCTCGACTTCGAGCAGGGCGTCACTCATTTCGCGGCCTTCGGATCGAGGGCATCGCGCAACCCATCGCCCAACAAATTGAACGCCAGGCTCACCACACAGATCGCCGCGCCCGGCGCCGCGGCCACCCACCATTGGTCGAGCACGAACTGCCGGCCGTTGGCGATCATCGCGCCCCACTCGGGCGCCGGTGGCTGCGCACCCAGGCCGAGGAAGCCCAGGCCCGCGGCGGTGAGGATGATGCCGGCCATGTCGAGCGTGACGCGAACGATCACGCTGGCCACGCACAGCGGCA
>JANOKY010000732.1:0-1898 GCA_031419635.1 Burkholderiales bacterium
ATGCTGGACGAGGAGTTCTTGAAGCCGCTTGGCCTGACGAAGTACCGTCTGGCCAAGGACATCGGCGTACCCGCTCAGCGGATTGGCGACATCGTGGCCGGCAAGCGCGCGATCACCGCCGACACGGACCTGCGTTTGTGCCGGTACTTCGGGCTCAGTGATGGATGGTGGCTGCGTGGTCAGGCCAACTACGACACCGCGGTGGCGCGCGAAGCCATGGGTGAGGCGCTCTCGCGTATCCCTCGGTGTCAATTGTTGGCGGCTTGAGCAGCCGAGGCGCAGCGGGGTGCCAACGCGCTGCCCATCGTCACTTGGCCATCCAGCAGCAGGCCGATTACGTGCCGCAGCTTGCCCATGTCGTAGCCGCGCTTTTTCGCCAGCTTCGCGTCGCGTTTGAACTGCCCGGTATAGCTGGGCAGGCGCATCAAATGCCCAATTGTTTGAACAAGTCAGACGCGCTGGAGGCGTGAAATACGTCTGCGCCTTTGCGGCCCTTGCGAATGGTGTCGCCGCTTCAGTCTGCGCGATCGAGCTGGCGATGTGCCGGGCCTGTCGATCGTGGCCTCGGCTGCGGCGGCGCTGCAAAGCGCCGACGCGCTGGCCATCGTCACCGAGTGGAAAAAGTTCCGAACGCCCGACTTCAAGGCCATCAAGGCCGCGCTGCGCACGCCGGTGGTGTTCGACCGGCGCAACCTGTACGAGGCGTCGGTGTTGGCGGCGTCTGGGCTCGAGTAGCCATGCATAGGCCGGCCCGCGACCCGGCCACCGGTCGATAGCGCCGCCGGCCGTCAAGCCGGCCGGTACTCGGGCACGTCGCGGCCCAGCACGGTGCGCACCGCCAGATCGAGGTCGAGGGTCGCGCCACGGGCTGCCAGTGCCAGCAGTTCCTGCGGCAAATCTTCGCGCGGCTCGAGCCGCGCAATGCGCAGTTGCGCAATCGGTGTCGGCACCGTCGAATCCGCATCCGCCAACAGTTCCTCGAACAACTTTTCGCCCGGCCGCAGGCCCGAGAATTCGATGCCGATGTCATTCTCACTGTGCCCCGCCAACCGGATCAACTGCCGCGCCAGGTCGACGATCTTCACCGGCTCGCCCATGTCCAGCACCAGCACCTGCCCGCTTTCACCAATGGCTGCGGCCTGCAACACCAGGCGCGCGGCTTCGGGGATGGTCATGAAGTAGCGAATGATGTCGGGGTGGGTCACGGTCACCGGGCCGCCCTTCTCGATCTGCTCCTTGAACTTCGGGATCACGCTGCCCGACGAGCCGAGTACGTTGCCGAAACGCACGGCCATGAACTTGGTGCCCGCGTGCTCGGCGGCCAGGGCCGAGATCACCATCTCGGCGGCGCGCTTGGTGGCGCCCATCACGTTGGTCGGGTTGACGGCCTTGTCGGTGCTGATCAGCACGAAGCGCTCGGCGCCGTGTTCGGCGGCGGCCAGCGCGGCGTGGTAGGTACCCAGGGTGTTATTGCGCAGGCAGGCCCAGGCGTTGTCTTCTTCCATCAGCGGCACATGCTTGTAGGCCGCGGCATGGAAGACGACTTGCGGCCGCCACTTGCCGAAGGTGGCGCGCAGGTGCTCGATGTCTTTCACGTCGCCGATCAACTTCACCAGCGGCAATTGCGGGAAGCGCTCGGTCAGATCCTGTTCGATGGAGTAGAGGTTGAACTCCGACAATTCGTACAACACCAGCCGCGCCGGCCTGTAGCGCGCCACCTGGCGGCACAGCTCGCTGCCGATGCTGCCGCCGGCCCCCGTGATGAGCACTGTCTTGCCGTGCAGGCAGGCGTCGATGCCGGCTTCGTCGAGCTGCACCGGTTCGCGGCCGAGCAGGTCTTCGGGTTCGATGTCACGGATGCGGTTGACCTGGGTGCCGGCCTGCAGCTCTTCGGACGA
>JANOKY010000733.1:0-6041 GCA_031419635.1 Burkholderiales bacterium
GTCGCTGCCGCCGGCCGGGCCGCCGATGATCTCGGCCACTGCGCGGGCCTCGGCGCGGGCGCCGGGCAGGCGGCCGTAGTCGAAACCCTCGGCCGGTGCGGCGGGCAGCGCCGGCTCGCCGATCACCAGCACGCCGCTGTCGCCGTGGGCGTCGCGCACCTGCTGGCGGAACTGGGCGCTGACGAGGGTGCGCATCAGCTTCGTGCGCACCGACCAGGGCCGCAGGTCGCCACCGGCCACGCGCATGTCTTGCAGCAGCTCCCACGGAATGCCGGCGGCGCCGCGGTCGAGCTTCAAGCGCATCTCCGTGGTGCCGCCGAAGAACGGGTCCAGCTCCACCGGGATCAGCAACTGGTACAGGGTGCGGCCAATCTGGCCGTCGCGGTTGCGGTCGGTCGAGGCGCGCTTGACCAGCTCGCGCACCAGTTGTGCCTGGGTGGCCTGCGAGCGCAGTTCGGCGCGCGCGCGCTTGGTGTCCAGCGTATAGGCGATGTCGGCCTCGCCGGGGCGGCCTTGTTGCTTGTCCTGGATCTGGGCGCTGATCAGGTCGTAGTCGGCGCCGCGGTAGCCGGCATCGAGCGGGCGGCGCAGCGCGCCGGCACCGGCCTTGACATGGCCTGCGATGCGCCAGTGGCTGGGCGAGGCCGCGGCCTGCACCTGCAGCGCGCGCCAGGCCTCGCTGGCGCGGTCGAGGTACAGCTCCACCAGGTGCAGGTGCGCCAGCAGCGGCCAGCCGCAGGCGGCCAGGCTCTGGTTGGCTTCGCGGCCGGCCTGGGCCAGCATCTGCGCCGATTGCCCTGGCGTGATGCCGGTGCCGCCGCTGCCGATCAGGGTGGCCGCCAGCTCGAAGGTGGCCGGCGCGCCGCCGGCCTGCTCGGCGATGCGCTGGGCCCAGCCGACGATGGCCTGGCGCACAGTGTGCATCAGCTTGGCCGCCTTCAATTCCGACTCGTCGCCCAGGCCGATCACGATGGCCCATTCGGGCCGCGGCAGTTGCAGCGGGTTGTCGTTGGGCCCCGTGTTGCGGAACATCTGGTGCGCACCGGGCTGGTCGGGGTACAGGCCCGCCAGCAGGGCGGTCTGCATGCCGCCGCCGACGAGGCTGTTGACGCTCCATTCGGCGCCGGTGAGCTGCGTGGAGCTGTAGTGGCCGATCAACAGCGGCTGGCGCATGAACATCAGGTTGCCGTTGATGACGCTGACCTGCAGTGCGCGCACCCGCGACGCCGGCTCCACCGCCACGGCCTCGAGCGCCGCCAGCGTACCCAGTGCGGCTTCGCCTTCAGGCGGTGTCATCACATTGGCCTGGCGCGCCGGGCGGCTGTTGACATGTTGTACCGGTGCCGCCGCCGCGGGGGCGCCGCCGCGTGTGCGCGCGTCTGCGGGCAGCTCGCGCAGCGGCACGAGCGCGGGCTGGTTGCTGCTGCCGCTGTCGAGCAGCTCGGTGTAGGCGGCAAAGGCCGGCTCAAAATCGGGCAGCGAGCCATGCGCGCAATCGACGGCCCAGGTGCGCACGCCGGGCAGCAGCGCGCTGGCGCGGGTGACGCGGCCATCGCCGGCTTCGACGGCGTTGCGGTATTCGAGGCCCTGTTCGCCGAGCACGCAGCCGTCGGGCGTGAAGCGCGCACGGCCGACCACCAGCAGCAGCTTGTCGGCCCAGCGCGGCAGGTCGCGTTCGCGCTGGCGGTCGAGCGCCTGGCGAAAGGCCTTGGCCGCGTCGAGCACCGCCTGCGGCGGCACGCCCCAGCGGTAGGCGTTGAGTTGCAGGCCCTCGCTGTGCCAGCGGTTGAAGCCCTGCACCGCAGCCAGGTCGGCATCGGCCAAGGTCTGCCAGGTCGATTCGCGGTCGAGCTCCTGGCCGGCGTCGGTGAGGCCGGCCTGTAGTTGCAGGAAGCCCGGAAACTGGGCCATCAACTGCCGCGCCGCATGGTCCTGGAACGGCGCGCCGAACGCCGTCAGCGTGTTGCCGAAAGTGTCGTCGCCCGACAGCACCTGCATCGGCGCCCAGGAGCCGCCGTTGGGCGTGCCGAGCATCAGCACGCGCGCGCCGCGGCGCGCCAGCAGGTTGTTCCACAGCGCGGGCGCCTGCATCGCCATCGTGCGCACCACCAGGCCGCCTATCGAGTGGGCAACGAAGCGCACCGGCTGGTTGCTCTGTGCCCGCGCGTCGAACGCGGCCTCGGCCACGCGCGCCAACCGCGCGGCTTCTTCCTCGACCGGCTTGCGCCAGTCGTAGGCGAACTCGATCACCTCATGGCTGGCGCTCAGGTGCGCGGCCAGGTCGTCGTAGATCATGCCGATCGGCCCGTCGGGCAGCACCACCCGGCCCGGCGCGTCGGGGTAGGCGAGCTGCTTGAGGCCGCCGATCAGGCGCAGGCCGAGCCAGATGCGTTTGCCGTCCACCGCCAGGTTGCTGCCCAGGATGCCGGGCAGCAGGATCACCGCCGGCTTGTCGCTGGCTGGCCGGTCGTCGGCGGGCCCGCGCCGTGCGCCACCAACTCGGGCGCGGCCGCGCGTGCCGGTGGCCGATTCGCCCTGCCACGACAGCGGGCCGATCAGGCCGAAGCCCTCGGGCTTGTCGTGCATCAGCGCGCTGCACACGGCTTCGGCGGTGCGCTCGTTGCCGAAGTATTCGCTGTGCGTGACGCGGCCGCCGCGGTCGAGCAGGAACAGCGCGCCGCCGGCGCGCGGCGCGCCGCCGTACATCGAGCGCGTCTGCACCACGAAGTCGTTGTCGGTCCAGAAAAAACCGTCCGACACCAGGGTCTTCAACCACGAGCCAACCGCGTCGCCCTGCACGTCGCCGGCCACCACGCGCAGCTCGCCGGGCAGCGGCTCTTGCGCCGCGTGCAGCCACTGGATCAGGGCGCTGTCGGGCACCTGCGCGGCCAGGCCGGGCATGGTGCCGGGGTCGGTGCGTTGCTGGGCCACGGCCGCCAGGAAGTCCACCAGTTCGGGCAGCACCGGCACCGCGGCCAGCTCGAGCGTCCACTTGAACACCGACAGGTAGGCATCCAGCCGCTTGCTGGCCAAGAGCGTGCCGCGCGCCGGGCAGGCCACGCGCACGATGCGCTCGATGCGCACACCCTTGCGGCCGAGCTCGTTGCCGAGGGCGGCCAGCTCGCGCCGCTCGGCGGGGCTGAACGCCGACAGGTCTTCATCCTTCAACGCCGGGTTGCCGGCCACGCGCGCCAGCACCTCGGCCACCAGGCCGCCGCGCGAATGCGTCACCAGGTGCAGCCGCGCGCCCTGGGGCAGTGCTTGCGCCAGCGCCAGCGCGTTGGCCACCGGGCTGAGCGTGAGGGTCGGGTGGTCCAGCGCATAGACGCGGTTGGCGTAATGCTGGAACAGCGCGGCCACGCGCTGCGGGTGCTGGGCCCAGAGCTTGCCGAAGGCGCTGGCGCTGTTGCTGAAAGTGCCGTGGATGAAGACCAGCAAGGGCCCGTCCGCGGCGGGCAATGCAGACTGCGCCTTGATGCCGCTGCCCTTCAACTTCGGCAGCGCGTGAGCCTGCAGCGCATACACACCGGGGTCGACCTGGGCATCGACGCGCACGGCGATTTGTTCGGCGGCCAATTCGGCCAGGCCGTCGCCGGCCACGCCGCTGATGATCTCGAAACCACTGAGCAGGGCGTCGCCGATCAGGGCGCGGGTGGCGCCGCGCGCGGCCGGGACGCTGGCGCCGTCCAGGCCGGGCCAGGCCAGTTGCGTCGTCACCACCACGTCGCCACCGTCTCGGGCCACGCCGCGGTGGCGCACCGGGCCGGCCTGCTGCGCCAGCATCAGGTCGCGCGCGCGCTCGGGATGCAGCACCAGCGACGGGCCGCCCGCGACATGCAGCACGACCACGTCGCGACCCGGCACGGCCTGCACGCGCGTTTCGCTGCCGCTGTCGGCACCGCCGCGCAAGGCGCCCATGCGCAACGCGTGTTTGACCTGGCCGCGCAGCAGGCCGGCGGGCAAAGCCGGGGCGGCGGCGCCGCGCGTGGCCGCGCCTGTGCCAGCGGGCATTGCGTCGATCGCGCCGCGCAGGACGAAGGTGATCGCCAACGCAGGTGCTTGCGCAGTCGGCGCGAGGGGCGGGGTGCTGCGTGGCGTCTTGCTGGATCGGCTGGCCATCATCGTCTCCGGTGGATTGGGGTCTGGTGCGTCAACGCAGCGCCGCAGCGGCGGCGGTCGCGGCGATGCGCGGCGGCTGGCCGAGCAGGGCGGTCATCACGCGCCGCCGCGTGGCGCGCCGCGCGGCCACGCTGCCGGCCGGCAGCGCCAGCCAGACGAAGCGCCCGCCGGGGGCGGCGGCAGCATCGGCGATGGCGATGGCCACGTCGGTGCTGGCATCGGTCAGGACGACAGCGGTTTGCAGGTGCGCGGCGCGCGCCAGCACGCCGAGCTCGAAGCGGCAGCCGGCGTTGTGGGCGGCAAAGCCGCGCAGGTCCATCAACACCAGGTCGGCGCGGTCGACCAGCGCGGCCAGCGCCACCTGCCAGGTGCTGTCGTGGCAATAGCATTCGTTGACGCGCCAGCGGCCGTCGGCGTCGGGCAGCCAGTCCAGCGCGGCCAGCCGCGCCGGCACTTCGCTGCTGCTGCGGATGAAGCGCGCGGCCAGGCGGCCATCGAGAAAATCGAACAGATCGGTGGCGTCCAGCGTCTGGTCGACCAAGTCGGTGCCCGCGATCAGCACCGTATTGCCGCTGGCGCGCCAGCGCTCGACCACATCGTCGAACAGTGCGCTGACCTTGGCCTCCTGGCGGAACACGCGCAACACCAGCAGGGTCGGCGGCCGTGCTTCAGCCTGGCGCTGGTGGCGCGACAGCAGCGCCAGCGCCAGCGGGATCCACAGCCACGCCGCCAGCACCAGCGGCTTGCCGCCGAGGGCGTCGAAGCTCAGGTTCAAGACCCAGGCGGCGCTGAACACGACCATCAGATCCGACACGCGCTTGTCGGCGTACAGCCGCGCCAGCCGGCGCGCGAAGCGCTGCACCGGCCACCAGGCCAGGGCCGCGCCCGCCAGCATGAACGCCAGCATGGCCCAGCCCGGGCTGACGTGGCGCACCAGCGGGCCGAGCCATGGCGAACCTTGATTGACCAGGGCCATCAGGCCCGCCAGGCCGAGCAGGGCGGCAAACAGCAGTAGTGCCAATGGCGGCCACAGCCAGGGCGCGGCGGCGCGCGTGCGGCGCAGCGTGAGCAGCATCAGGGCCAGGGTCGGCGGGCCGATTTCCCAGACCAGCCAGCCGGCCACCGAGAGCGCCGATTGGGCCTCGTTCGAACGCCACATCACCAGCAGCAGCGACGCGGCGTACCAGCCCAGCAGCGCCAGCGCCAGGCGGCCCCAGGACCAACGCCACATCAACCCGAGCGCCGGCAGCACCGGCCAGGCATAGACAACGGCCAGCGTGATCCACCGCGACGCGCTGAACGGCAGGCTGTCGTCACGCGCCAGCCAGAGCCACATCGCGCCGCGCGTGAGCGCGATCGCCAACGACAAACCGACCAGCAGCGCCACCACCCGCGCCTGCGCCGCGCGGTGGCTGGCCAGCGTGACGGGCGCGGGCGCGCGCCACGACGGCAGCGCCGTGGTGGCCTGCGCCAGGTCCACCGTGGCATCGACGCCATCGACCGCGGGCGCACGCGGCGAGCTCATCAGCGGCAACAGCGCCGCCCGGTAGCGCCAGCCCAGCCCGGCGCCGAGCAACGCGGCCAACACCGTGGCCAACACATACACCATCAACAACTGGCCCGGCAAGGTGTCAGCGTTCATTGGGGCTTGCTGCCTCTGCCTTTGGGCGAGGACCGCGTCGCGGGCAGTCTTTTCTTGGCGGTTTTCTTCACCGCCTTCGACGGCACCCCGCGCGAGCGCCCAACCAGCGACCGCGGCGCATCCTTCAAGCACACGATGAAGCGGTTGTTGACCCAGCCTTCGACATCGCCGCAACCCTCGACCGCGACCTTGATCCAGCGGTCACCGAGCTCGACCCGGCGCAGCAGCGCGCCTTGCGCCAGCGCGGGCGCGACGCTGTCGAAGCTGGCGTGGGGCGCGG
>JANOKY010000734.1:0-2159 GCA_031419635.1 Burkholderiales bacterium
CGGTGCTGCCCTTCGTCTTCATCTTCAATCCGCAGATCCTGCTGATCGGCCTCAGCTCATGGGTCGAGGTGGTGATCGTGTGTGTCACCGGGACGGTGGCCTCGCTGCTGTTCGCTGCGGCGACGATGAGGTGGTTCCGCACCCGCTGCAATTGGCCAGAAATCATGCTGCTGCTGCTCGCAACCTTCCTCTTCTTCCGTCCCGATTGGGTCATCGACCGCATCGCGCCGAAGTACGTCAGTGCGCCCGCAGCCGATCTGTATGAGCTGGCCGATACGCTGACCGAGGACGAGTGGCTGGTGGTCGGCATCGCCGGCAGCGACATCGACGGCGACAAGATCACCAAGACCGTGGCCATCCCGATGGGCAAGGGCGCCAACGGCCGCGAGCGCCTGCGCGATGCCGGCGTCACGCTGTCGCAGCTGGGCAGCGACCTCCAGGTCGCGGCGGTCAAGTTCGGCAGCCGTGCCAGGAAACTCGGCCTCGAACAGGGCTACCGGATCACCGAACTGAAGTTGCCAAACCCGGCCCGGCCGTCGCAACATTGGGTCTTCATCCCGGCCGCGCTGATCGCGCTCGGTGTGTGGTCGCTGCAAGGCCGTCGCCGAACGGGCTCCAAGACATGAGCCACATCATCCATCGCAGTTTTCGGATCACGCCGCCGCTGGCGGTGGGCGGCGAAGGCGTGTTCCTGATCGACGCCGCCGGCAAGCGCTATCTCGATGCCAGCGGCGGTGCCGCCGTGTCCTGCCTCGGCCATGGCCACCGTGACGTGATCGCGGCGATGCACGCGCAGATCGACCAGCTCGCCTACGCCCACACCGGCTTCTTCAGCAGCGAGCCGGCCGAGCAGCTCGCCGACCACCTGGCGGCGAACGCGCCGGAGGGACTGACCAACGTCTATTTCGTCAGCGGCGGCTCCGAGGCGATGGAGGCGGCGCTGAAGCTCGCGCGCCAATACTTCGTCGAGAGCGGCCAGCCCGAACGCACCCTCTTCATCGGCCGGCGCCAGAGCTACCACGGCAACACCCTCGGTGCGCTGGCGGTGGGCGGCAACGAATGGCGGCGCCGGCAGTTCGCGCCGCTCTTGATCGACGTGTTGCGGGTGTCGCCCTGCTATGCGTACCGCGACCAGCACGCGGGCGAAAGCGAAGCCCAATACACCCAGCGCCTGCTCGACGAACTCGACGCCACGATTGAGAAAACCGGCCCGCAACGCGTGATTGCGTTCTGCGCCGAAACCGTGGCCGGCGCCACCGTCGGTGCCGTGCCGCCGACGGCCGGCTACTTCAAAGGCGTGCGCGAGATTTGCAGCCGACACGGCATCCTGTGGATCGCCGACGAGGTGATGTGCGGCATGGGCCGCACCGGCAGCCTGCACGCGGTCGAGCAGGAAGGGGCCGTGCCCGATCTGATGATCATCGCCAAGGGCCTGGGCGGCGGCTACCAGCCGATCGGCGCCGTGCTCGCGCACGAGCGCGTGATCGCACCGCTGCGCGACGGCAGCGGCATGTTCCAGCACGGCCACACCTACCTCGGGCACCCAACCGCTTGCGCCGCCGCGCTGGCGGTGCAGCGCGTGATCGAGCGCGACGGCCTGCTGGCCCAGGTGCGCATCCGCGGCGCGCAGTTGATGGCCGCATTGCGCGAGCGCCTCGGCGCCCATCCGCACATCGGCGATATCCGCGGCCGCGGCCTCTTCATCGGTGTCGAGCTGGTGCAGGACCGCGCCAGCAAAACCGCCTTCGATCCCGCGAAAAAACTCCACGCCCGGATCAAGGCCCGCGCCTTCGTCAACGGCCTGCTGTGCTACCCGATGGGCGGCACCATCGACGGCCGGCACGGCGACCATGTGCTGCTCGCGCCGCCCTTCATCGTCAGCGAGGCCGAGCTACTGACCATCGTCGAGCGGCTGGCACTGTCGATCGACGAGGCGCTGGCCGACTGAATCGAATCCGTGTCCGTTCGTCCTGAGGTATCGAAGGACACTGCACACCGCCATGGCTCAAGACCGCCTGCCCCCCATCCCGCCCGAGCGCTGGACCGAGGCCCAGCGCAAGGAGGCCGAGGCAATGATCGCCGGCCCGCGCGGCGCCGTGCTCGCGCCCTTCGTGCCGCTGCTGCGCAGCCCCGAACTCTCCGGCCATGTGCAGCGCCTG
>JANOKY010000735.1:0-1816 GCA_031419635.1 Burkholderiales bacterium
ATCTCGTCCAGCGTCATGTCCAGGTTGCGGCATTGGCGGATGAACGCGAGCCGGTCGGCATGCGCCGCGGTGTACTGGCGGTAGTTGTTGTCACCGCGCCGCGCGGCCGGGATCAGGCCCTCGCGCTCGTAGTAGCGGATCGTTTCGACGGGGGTGCCGGTGGCTTGCGCAAGGTGGCCGATTCGCATGCTGATGGCCTGGAAAGGACAAGGGCTTGACTCTACATCGACTACAGGATTTGCAATCCTGCCTGCGAGCATCAGGAAGCGATCATGAGCACCACCGAGACAACGACCACAACAGCAGCCATTGCCAAGGCGCACGACAGTTGCGGCGCCTGCGATGGCCATGACCACGCCAAGGACCACGACCCTGAGCATGCACATGCCGACACCCCCGCTGCGGCCGTGCCGTTGAGCGCGGGCTGGCCGCGCTTTCGCGTGCCGACGATGGACTGCGCGAGCGAGGAATCCGAAATCCGACGCGCCGTCGAAGGCATCGCCGGGCTGCGTGGCATGCGTTTCCAGTTGGGCCAGCGCACGCTGGCGCTGGACGCGCCCGCCGACGCCATGACCCTGGCGCTCGCGGCCATCCGCAAGGCCGGCTTCGACCCGCAGCCGATGGTGGAAGCCGCCCCAGGCTCGACCCAGGCCGTGGACGACCATGCGCATGGCTTCGAGTCGGGCGGTTTGTGGCGGCTGGGGCTGGCGCTGCTGTTCGCGGTCGGCGCGGAGGGGGTCGGTTTCTTCGCGCCCGACATCCAGGTGTGGCAAGGCGTCGGGCTGGTTGTCGCGGCCACGGCCATCTGGCTGGCCGGCTTCGATGTTTACAAGAAGGGCCTGACCGCCCTGCTGCGCGGCCGCCTGAACATCAATGCGCTGATGACGGTGGCCGTCACCGGCGCCTTCGCCATCGGCCAGTGGCCCGAGGCGGCGATGGTGATGGCGCTGTACGCCATCGCCGAGGCGATCGAGGCGCGGGCCGTCGATCGGGCGCGCAACGCGATCAAGGGCCTGCTGGCGATGGCGCCGGAAGAAGCGGCGGTGCGCCAGGCCGACGGCAGTTGGGCGACGCTTCCCGTGGCCGCAGTCGCGCTCGACGCGGTACTGCGCGTGCGCCCGGGTGAGCGCGTGCCGATGGACGGCGTACTCACCAGCGGCAACACCAGCATCAACCAGGCCCCGGTGACCGGCGAGAGCATCCCGGTCGACAAGGCCGTGGGCGACCCGGTGTTCGCCGGCACGATCAACGAGACCGGCACGTTCGAGTTCCGCGTCACGGCGCTCGCATCGAACTCGACACTGGCACGCATCATCCACGCCGTCGAAGAAGCACAGGGCAGCAAGGCACCGACGCAGGGATTCGTCGATCGCTTCGCGGCGATCTACACCCCGGCGGTCTTCGTCCTCGCCCTGGCCGTGGCCCTGCTCGGGCCCTGGCTGCTGGGGTGGACCTGGATGACGGCGATCTACAAGGCGCTGGTGCTGCTGGTCATCGCCTGCCCCTGCGCGTTGGTGATTTCCACGCCGGTGACGATCGTCAGCGGCCTGGCCGCGGCGGCGCGGCGCGGCATCCTGATCAAGGGCGGCGTCTATCTCGAAGACGCGCGCAAATTGAAGGCGATTGCGCTGGACAAGACCGGCACGATCACCGAAGGCAAGCCCAAGCTGGTGGACTGGAGCGTGCTCGATGCGCGCACGGGTTTGGGCACAGACGCCGCCACCGCAGAACACATGGCGGCGGTGTTGGCGAGCCACTCGGACCATCCGGTCTCGCGCGCCATCGCCGCCGGCCTGCGGCCCAACAGCGTCGAGGC
>JANOKY010000736.1:0-3644 GCA_031419635.1 Burkholderiales bacterium
GTCGGTGCCGCAGATGCCGGCCACCTCCATCTTCAGCAGGGCGCAGTCGTCCGGCACCTCGGGCATGGGGAATTCGCGGATCTCGATCTTGCTCGGGCCGGTCTTCACCGCGGCCAGTACCTTGTTCATCTCGGGTCTCCAAGTCTTCGGGTGTCGGGCGTGCGGGTTGAATATCTCAGTGGTCCATTGCGCTGCGCGCCACCCGCGGCGCATGAAACCTGAGCATCCCCCGTTGGGCGGCTTGCGGCCCATTGCGGACGTTCACGGGAGTCCGCTTTCTCATGCGTGAATCAGCGCGAGCAAGGCGGCGGGCGGGGCCTGGGCGGGGCTCAGACGGCTGGCCCTTCGCTGCGCTGCGGGTGCCCTGCGGTGCTCGGTCTTCTGGCCCGTCGCATAACTCGCTACGTTCGCTGCGCTCACTGTGCTCGAACAGATGCGACGAGTCAGATGACGAAGCGCGCCAAATGCGCGCGCGGCCAGAAGACCTGCGCTCCTCGGCGGCGCCGATTCGCCCTGCCCGGGTGCCTCGTTGCCGCGCCACTGCAAGCAAAGCGGAAGTTCAACGACCGAAATTGCCCGAAAGCCGACAACCGCGGCGAGCGTACGTTTCATGGGGCGCGGTCGCGTGCACCGCAGTGGAAAAACTGACATGAACCTCATGAACTGGCCGGTGATTTATCCCGAGATTTTGTTGTTGGCGATGGCCTGCGCCATCGCCATCGTCGACCTGTTCGTCACCGACCCGGCGCGGCGCCTGACCTTCTGGCTGACGCAGGGCACGCTGGCGGCGGTGGCGCTGCTGCACCTGGATGCGCTCAATGCCGGCCAGTCGCTCTACGGCATGCAGGGCATGGTGGTGGCCGACCCGCTCGGTCATCTGCTGGCCTTTTTCGCTGCGCTGTCGGTGATGGTCACGATCGCCTACGCGCAGCCGTACATTGCCCCGCGCGACATGATGAAAGGCGAGTTCTTCACCCTGTCGCTGTTCGTGCTGCTCGGCGTGAGCGTGATGGTCTCGGCCAACAACTTCCTGGTTGTCTACCTCGGCCTCGAGTTGATGAGCCTGTCGCTGTATGCGCTGACCGCGCTGCGCCGCGACCATGGCATGGCCACCGAGGCGGCGATGAAGTACTTCGTGCTCGGCGCGCTGGCTTCGGGCTTCCTGCTCTACGGCCTGTCGATGATGTACGGTGCCACCGGCACCCTGGGCATCCCGCAGGTCTTCGAGAGCATCGGCAAGGGCCAGGCCAACCCGCAGGTGCTGACCTTCGGCCTGGTCTTCATCGTTGCCGGCCTGGGCTTCAAGTTCGGCGCCGCGCCGTTCCACATGTGGGTGCCCGATGTCTACCACGGTGCGCCGACGGCGGTGACGCTGCTGATTGCCGGTGCGCCCAAGCTGGCGGCCTTCGGCATGGCGATGCGCCTGCTGGTCGAGGGCCTGCTCGGCCTGGCCACCGACTGGCAGCAAATGCTGGTGGTGCTGGCCGTGGCCTCGCTGTTCATCGGCAACCTGGCGGCGATCGCGCAGACCAACCTGAAGCGCCTGCTGGCCTACTCGGCGATCGCGCAGATCGGCTTCGTGCTGCTGGCGCTCAGCTCGGGCGTGATCAGCGGCAACACCCTGTCGGGCGGCAACGCCTACAGCTCGGCGCTGTTCTACATGGTCACCTATGTGCTGACCACGCTGGGCTCGTTCGGCGTGATCATGCTGCTGGCGCGACAGGGCTTCGAGAGCGAGGAAATCAGCGACCTGGCCGGGCTGAACCAGCGCAGCCCGTGGATGGCTGCGGTGATGGCGCTGTTCATGTTCTCGCTGGCCGGCATCCCGCCGCTGGTGGGCTTCTACGCCAAGCTGTCGGTGCTGCAGGCGCTCATCACCACCAACCTCACCGGCTACCTGTGGCTGGCGGTGGTGGCCGTGCTGCTGTCGCTGATCGGCGCCTTCTACTACCTGCGTGTGGTCAAGGTGATGTACTTCGATGAGCCCGCCGCCGATGCGCGACGCATCTACGGCGAGCGCGGCGTGCAGGCGCTGCTGGCCGTCAACGGCGCGGCGGTGCTGCTGTTCGGCCTGCTGCCCGGCGGCCTGATGGCGATGTGCAGCTCGGCCATCGTGCGCGCGCTGGCGACATGACGGCCCCAAGCTCGCTGTGCTCGCGCCCCCTGGGCCCAGAAGGGGCCCCTGCGTGGCCCTTGGGAGCTCAGGCCGCTTTGGAGCGGCCCGGCGCTGCCTGAGGTCTCGCTTGGGCGACCCGCACCTGACAGAGACGCTGGTCCGGGCCGAGCCGGTCTGGCGCGGCCGCTTTCTCGACGTGCGCCGCGACACCGTGGCCCTGCCCGGCGGCGCGCAGGCCACCCGCGAATACATCGTCCATCCGGGCGCGGTGATGGTGGTGCCGCTGCTGGCTGACGGCCGCCTGGTGATGGAGCGCCAGTATCGCTATCCGATGGGCCGCGTGATGCTCGAGTTCCCGGCCGGCAAGATCGATGACGGTGAGGCGCCCTTTGCGTGCGCGGTGCGCGAGCTGGCGGAAGAGACCGGCTACCGCGCCGCCGAATGGGCGCGCGCGGGCATCCTGCACAACGCCATCGCCTACTCCACCGAAGGCATCGAGATCTGGTTCGCCCGCGGCCTGGCCGCCGGCCCGGCGCAACCCGATGCCGGCGAGTTTCTCGAGATCGTCACGCACACCGCGGCCGAGCTCGACGCCCTTTGCGCGAGTGGCGCCGTCACCGACGCGAAGACGCTGGTCGGCCTGCTTTGGTTGCAAAAGTGGCAGAGCGGGCAATGGTCATTGGCATGGCAGCCGGCACCCTGAGCGCGGGCTGACGATAATGGGCCCGCCATGAAAGTCATCGATCTGCGCTGCCACAACGGCCACGGCTTCGAGGGCTGGTTCGCCAGCGACGACGATTTCCTCGACCAGAACGGCCGCCGCATGATCGCCTGCCCGCTGTGCGAAGACACGGTGATCGTGCGCCTGCCCAGCGCGCCGCGGCTGAACCTGTCGGGCGCACGCGAGGCCGAGGCGCCGCTGACCGCGCCGCCGCAACCCGATCCGCAGGCGCAGTGGCTCAAGGCCATCCGCCATGTGCTGGCGCACACCGAAGACGTCGGCGAGCGCTTCGCCATCGAGGCCCGCCGCATCCACTACGGCGAAACCGCCGAGCGCGGCATCCGCGGCCAGGCCACGGCCGACGAGCGCGAGGCGCTGCGCGATGAAGGCATCGAGGTCATGCCCCTGCCACTGCCCGCGGCTCTGAAAGAGCCGCTGCAATAGCTACAGCACCCGACCCGGGTTCAACAGCCCTTGTGGGTCGAGCGCGCGCTTGATGGCGTGCATCATCGCCAATGCGGTCGGGTCTTTGCGCAGCGCCAACTCATCGCGCTTCAAGGCGCCGATGCCATGTTCGGCCGAGATCGAGCCCGCGTGGGCGGCCACCGCGTCGAAGACCACTTGGTTGACCTCGTGCTCGTTGTCGCGCAGAAACGCGCTCGCGTCGACACGCTCCGGCGCCTGCACGTTGTAGTGCAGGTTGCCGTCGCCGAGGTGGCCGAAGTTGACCAGGCGCACTCCTGGCCAGCGCGCCGCCAATGCGGCGTCGGTGGCGGCGCAGAAGGCGGGGATGCGCGACACCGGCAG
>JANOKY010000737.1:0-1619 GCA_031419635.1 Burkholderiales bacterium
TATTTCTTCAGTGCGGCGGTGTTGTAGGCCGCGTCGCTGATCGCCACATAGCCGGTGTCCATGCTCCACTTGGCGGCGCGCTCGGGCTGGGTGATCCACTTGGCGAACTTGAACGCGGCCTCCTGTTGCGCGGGCGTGGCCTTCTTGAAGATGTAGAAGTTGCCGCCGCCGGTGGGCGAGCCGCGCTTCTTGCCGGCCGGCAGCATGGCCACGCCGAAGTCGAACTTGGCGTTGGTGCGCACATTGGTCAGGTTGCCGGTGGTGGTCCACATCATCGCCACTTTCTTCTCGAAGAAGTCTTTCGGCGTGGTGCCCCACTCGACGATGCCGCTCGGATGCACGCCCTGCTTGGTCAGGTCGATCCAGTACTGCAGCGCCTCGATGACCGCCGGGTCGTCGAACTTGACGGCGTTGCCGGTGTCATTGGCCAGCGCCACGCCGTTCTGGATCGCCAGGCCCTGGAACAGCCAGTACGGGAATCCCGAGGACGGGATCTGCACGCCATACTGCGTGACCTTGCCACTGGCATCCTTGACGGTCAGCTTCTTCGCGTAATCAGCCATCTCGGCCCAGGTGGCGGGCGGCTTGTTCGCATCCAGGCCCGCGGCCTTCAACAACTCCTTGTTGTAGTACAGCACCACGGTCGAGCGCTGGAAGGGGATGCCCCAGGTCTTGCCGGCGCTCTGGCTGTTCAGCATGAACGCCTTGGTGAAACTGCCGAGCCAGGCCTTGTCGTCAGCGGTCTTGACGAAGTTGTCGATCGGCACGATCGCGTCTTCGTCGATCAGCGTGAACATGTCGGTCGACAGCAGCACCGAGGTCACCGGCGGCGTGCCCGATTTGTTGGCGGTCAGCGCCTTGACGATCGTGTCCTGGTAGCTGCCGGCGTAGATCGGCGTGACCTTGATGCCGGGGTTTTCCTTGGCGAACTCGGCGGCATAGTCGTCGATCAGCTTGGTGATCGGCCCGCCCACGGCGACCGGGTAGAAGAACGAGATCTCGGTCGGCGCCTGGGCCTGCGTGCCGAGCGAAACACCGGCCAGCACGGCCGCGGCGATCAGGTGGTTGATGAAGGTCTTGCGTTGCATGGAGCGGCTCCTCGTGGGGTTGTTGGGGGTCGAAGAAAACTCAGGCGCCTCGGCCAACTCTGGCGCCCTGCGCATCGAAATAATGCTCGGCCTGCGCCGGCCAGCCGAGCGCCACCTGCGCCCCTTCGGCCAGCTCGGTCTGGCCCTCGGCACGCACTGTTATCTGTTCGCTGCCGACGGCGCAGCGCAACACCAGGTCGGCGCCCAGGTATTCGAGGCTTCGCACCGTGGCCGGCACCGCACCGCCGAGCGTGACCGATTCGGGCCGGATGCCGAGCGTGGCGCCCGGCTGCGCCACGGCGATGTCACTGCCGGCGATGCGCCCGCCCTCCAGCCGCAGCAGGTTCATCGCCGGCGTGCCGATGAAGCGCGCGGCAAAGGTGGTGGCAGGCAGCGCGTACAGCGTGCGCGGCGCGGCGTTCTGCTCAATGCGGCCTTGGTTCAGCAGCACCACCTGATCGGCCATGCTCATGGCTTCGGTCTGGTCATGCGTCACGTACACCACCGTCAGGCCCAGGCGCTGCTGCAGCT
>JANOKY010000738.1:0-10658 GCA_031419635.1 Burkholderiales bacterium
GCAAGAGCCGGGGCCCGCCCCGGCTCCTTTTCTTGCGCTGCTCAGAACTCGAGGTTGTCGATCAGGCGCGTCGTTCCCAGGCGCGCGGCGCCGAGCGCCACCAGCGGTTCATCCGCCGCAAGCTGTGCCCCGCTCGGTGCCTGCAGATCGCTGCGCCGCCGCACGGTGAGGTAGTCGGGCACCCAGCCGCGCACGCGCAGCGTGTCGAGTGCCGCCGCCTCGAGTGACGGCAGGTCATGGTTGCCGCCGCGCACCGCGGCGGCCAGGCCGCGCAATGCGGTGCTCAGCGCCAGCGCTTCGTTGCGCTCGGCCGCGCTGAGATAGCCGTTGCGCGACGACAGCGCCAGGCCATCTTCGGCGCGCACGGTCTCAGCGCCGACGACCTCGATCGGCAGCGCGAACTGGCGCACCATCGCGCGCAGCACCAGCAACTGCTGGTAGTCCTTCTTGCCGAACACCGCCACGTCGGGCTGCACGCAGGCCAGCAGCTTCAGTACGACGGTGCAAACGCCGACGAAAAAGCCGGGGCGGAAGTGGCCTTCGAGGATGTCGGCCAGCTCAGGCTGCGGCGCCACCTTGAAGGTCTGCGGCTCGGGGTACAGCTCGGCCTCGTCGGGCGCGAAGACGCAGTCGCAGCCGGCTGCGGCGAGCTGCTCGCAATCGCGCGCCAGCGTGCGCGGGTAGCGCTCGAAATCTTCGTGCGGCGCGAACTGCAGCCGGTTGACGAAGATGCTGGCCACCGTGCGCTGGCCGTGCTCGCGTGCGAGGCGCAGCAGGTCGAGGTGGCCGGCATGCAGGTTGCCCATCGTCGGCACGAACGCCGTGCGCGTGTTGCCCGCCAGGGCGCCGCGCAACGCGGCAAGGGTGTGGATGACCTGCATCAGTAGGTGTGAAGTGCGGGGTCGGGGAAGCTGCCGTCCTTGACGGCGGCCACGTAGCGCCGCAGCGCGTCGGCGATGCTGCCGCCCTCGGCCATGAAGTTGCGCACGAATCGCGGCGGCTGGTGGCCGCCCAGGCCGAGCGCGTCGTGCAGCACCAGCACCTGGCCGCTGGTGCCGGCGCCGGCACCGATGCCGATCGTGATCAGCGCCGGGTTGTCGGCCTGCACGGCGGCGGCCAGCGTCGCGGGCACCAGCTCCAACACCAGCATCGCCGCGCCGGCCTCGGCCAGTTCGCGCGCATGCTGGCGCACGGTGGCCGCGCCGGCCTCGTCGCGACCCTGCACGCGCCAGCCGCCCAGCGCATGCACGCTCTGCGGCGTCAGGCCCAGGTGGGCGCAGACCGGCACGCCGCGCAGGGCCAGGAAGCGAACGATCGGCGCGGTCCAGCCGCCGCCTTCCAGCTTGACCATCTGCGCGCCGGCCCGCATCAGCGCCACGCTGCTGCGCATGGCTTGCTCAGTGCTGTCGTGGTAGCTGCCGAAGGGCAGGTCGCCGATGACCCAGGCCCGTTGCTTGCCTTGGGCCGTGCAGCGGGTGTGATAGACCATCGCGTCGAGCGTCACCGGCACCGTGCTGGCGTGGCCCTGCAGCACCATGCCCAGCGAATCACCGACCAGCAGGCAATCGACGCCGGCCCGGTCGCACTCGTGCGCGAACGTGGCGTCGTAGGCGGTGAGCATCGCGATGCGCTCGGCGCGCGCGTGCATCTCGCGCAGCGCGTGCAGTGTCAGCGCCTTGATCGCTGTGTTCATGCTCAGCCCGGGGTATAGGCCAGGCGCACGTAGATCGGCGCAAAGGCTTCGGCCTGCGTCACTTCGAGCAGCCGCTCCTTGGCCAGTTCGAGCAGGGCGATGAAGGTCACCACCACCACGGACACGCCGCGGCTGGTCTCGAACAAATCCTCAAACAGCGCGAAGCGCCGGCCTTGCAGCTTCTTCAGCACCAGGCTCATGTGCTCGCGCACCGAGAGCTGCGAGCGGCCGATGTGGTGGTGCTGCACCAGCCGGGCCCGCGCGACGATCGCCTGCCAGGCCTGGCGCAGTTCATCGGCGGCGACATCGGGGAAGCGCGGCGCCAGCGATTGTTCGATCGCCACCTGCGCGCGCAAGAAGTCGCGGCCGAGCACCGGCAGCGCGTCCAGCCTTGCGGCGGCGAGTTTCATCTGTTCGTATTCGAGCAGCCGGCGCACCAGCTCGACCCGCGGGTCTTCGACCTCTTTGCCTTCGGCGCTCTTCCTCGGCGGCAACAGCATGCGGCTCTTGATCTCGATCAGCATCGCCGCCATCAGCAGGTATTCGCTGGCGAGTTCCAGGTTGCGCTTCCTGATCTGCTCGACATAGGCCAGGTATTGCCGCGTCACGTCGGCCAGCGGGATGTCGAGGATGTTGAAGTTCTGCTTTCGGATCAGGTACAGCAGCAGATCGAGCGGGCCTTCGAAGGCTTCGAGAAAGACCTCCAGCGCGTCGGGCGGGATGTACAGATCCGTCGGCATTGCGAACAGCGGCTCGCCGTACAGGCGTGCCACCGCGATCGCGTCGACCTCGGTCGGCGGCAACGTGGCGGCGAATTCGGGGTCGGACGGCGGTGGCAATTGGCCAGCCGCCAGCCCAGCAGCCAGGCTCATTTGACCTGGGTCTGGTAGACGTAGGGCTGCTGCGGCACGTCGGCGTGATGCCACTCGGCCTGTGCGCTGAGGTCGATCGCGCGGTCCCACAGCAGGGCGCGGCCGGCGCGCTGCTCGGCTTCGAGCGTCGGCTTTTTGGCCTTGAGCTCAGCGATGAACTGCGTCACGTCGGATTCGTACTTTTTCCAGAACAGCGGCATGGTGCGGGCAGAATGCGAGCGAAGTTGAGCCATTTTACCGGGGGCGATGGATGCGCTTGAATCGATGGGTTGCGATGGCCCTGGCCGTGGCCGTGTCGACGTTGGGCTGCGACCAGCAGCGCATCGCCAAGCTCGAAGAAGGCGTGGCCACCGAAGCCGATGTGCGGCGCGAATTCGGCGAGCCCAAAGCCGTGTTCAACGAGCCCGACGGTGGCCGCACCTTCGAGTACCCGCGCCAGCCCGAAGGCCAGGCCAATTACTTCATCACCCTCGGTGCCGACGGCAAGATGAGCGCGCTGCGCCAGGTCTTGAAGCCGGCCGAGTTCGCCAAGGTCACGCCGGGCCTGGACAAGACCGAAGTGCGCAAGCTGCTTGGACGCCCGGCCAAGACCCAGCGCTTCGACTTGAAACCCGACGAGGAGCACTGGGAATGGCGCTGGCTCGACGGCCAGCAGTCCAGGCTGTTCAATGTCACCTTCGATCGCGACGGCAAGGTGGCAACGTCGGCGATCGCCGACGACATGCGCTCGACGCAGGGCGGTCAGTAGCTCGTTGGGGCCTCAGGGCGTGGGCCGCGGATCGAACGCCCCCGCCACCGTCGGCACGATCGCGTCGTCACCGAGCACGGCCGCAAAGCCCGAGCGCCGGATCATCGCCAGCGGCTGCTCGTTGACATGCGCCAGCACCAGCCCGATCGCCTGCCGCTTCAGCGTGCGGTGCAACTGTTGCAACGCGTCCAGCCCCGACGAGTCGAGCAGCACCAGGCGGTGCATCTCGAGCACCACCACGCGCGTGCCCGGCGGCAGTTGCGCCGGCAGGGCTTCGACCTTGCCGACGGCGCCGAAGAACAGCGAGCCGAACAGCTCGAACACCTGCACCCCCGCCGGCAGCTCGCCGCTGTCGTGCGGCTTGACGGTGAACAGCGTGCTCATGCGGTAGATGAAGGCCACGCAGGCCAGCACCAGGCCGGCCTGGACCGCCACGGTGAGGTCGAAGACGACGGTCAGGAAAAAGGTGCCGAGCAGGATGGTGCGGTAGCCGGCGCTGAAATGGCGCAGCCGCGCGAACTCGTGCCACTCGCCCATGTTCCAGGCCACGAACAGCAGGATGCCGGCCAGAGCCGGCAGCGGCACCAGCGAGGCCAGCGGCGCGGCCAGCAGCACGATCAGCAGCAGCGTGATCGCGTGCACGATGCCGGCCACCGGCGTGCGGGCGCCGGCGCGCACATTGGTCACGCTGCGCGCGATGGTGCCGGTGGCCGGCATGCCGCCGAACAGCGGGCTGACCATGTTGGCCACGCCCTGGGCCATCAGCTCCTGGTTCGGGTCGTGGCGCGGCAGGTCGGTGAGGTTGTCGGCGATGCGCGCGCACATCAGCGACTCGATGGCGCCGAGCAGGGCGATCGTGATCGTCGGGATCAGCAACTGCTGGGCGCTGTCCCATGAGAACGGTGGCAGCGCCAGGTCGGGCAGGGTGCGCGGGATGCCGCCGAAGCGCGAGCCGATGGTTTCCACCGGCAGCGCGAACCACCAGGCCACCAGGGTCATCGACACCAGCGCCACCACCGGGCCGGGCACGCGCGAGACGTGCTTCAGCGAGCTGGACTCGATCATCCGCTCGGGCAGCGTGGCGCCGCTGAACAGGCGCGGCCACAGGAACAGGCCGCCGAAGCAGGCAATGCCGATGGCGAACGCGTAGGGGTTGAAGCTGTCGAGGTGGCTGGTCAGCGCAGCGATCTGCGAGAAGAAATCGGCCGGCATCTTGTCGATCGACAGGCCGAGCAGGTCTTTCAACTGCGACAAACCGATCAGCACCGCGATGCCGTTGGTGAAGCCGATGATGATCGTCACCGGGATGTAGCGCACCAGCGCGCCGAGCTTGAGGGCGCCGAGCGCGAACAGCAGCACGCCCGACAGTGCGGTGGCGATCAGCAGGTTGGTCAGGCCGTAGCGCTGCAGGATGCCGTAGACGATGACGATGAAGGCCCCGGCCGGCCCACCGATCTGCACGTTCGAGCCGCCCAGCGCCGAGATCAGGAAGCCGGCGACGATGGCCGTGATCAGGCCCTGCTCGGGCTTCAGGCCCGAGGCAATCGCAAAGGCCATCGCCAGTGGCAGCGCGACGATGCCCACCGTGATGCCGGCGCCGATGTCGGCCAGCGCACGCTGGCGGTCGTAGCCGGCCAGGGCGTCGATCAGGCGAGGGCGGAAGCGATACACCGGGCGAGTCTAGCCCGGTGCGTCGTGGCTGATGGCGCCGTCAAGGGCAGGTCACCTTTGGATTCCAGTCGTTGAAAGTGCCGTTGCGGTTGTGCTCCCAGACCCACAGATGCAGCTCGTAGAACGCCGGCACGTTGTAGCGATTGGGCGCGCGCACCAGGTGGAAGGGGTGGCCGAACAGCACCGGCGGCTGCGGATGCAGTGCGTCCCACGCGTCCTGGAACACGATGTACTCCGCGCCCAGCAGTTCGAGCTTGCCGTTCTTGCCCGGCTGGTACATCAGGGCCTCGGGTTGCAGCGGATCGAGCACGGCATCGAGCAGGCCGCCGTTGAGGTAGTGGATGCCCATCGCGCCCTGGCCCGGCTGCGCCACGCACAGGCCGTCCTTGTCGGCGAAGGCGGCGTAGCCGACGTCGATCGCAGCCTGCACGTCATGGAACTTCTGCGTGGCGCGGCGCACGTCGCCGATCAACTTCTGGATCTGCTCGGCCGACTCGTTGGCGTCGGCATGCGCGAAGGCCGGGGTTTGCAGCGCCAGCAGGCTGGTGATCGCGGCGCCGGCAAGGGTCTGGAGGATTCGGTTCATGGCGGTTTCTCCTGGCGCTTCAAGGTTGGTAGAAATACGGGTCGAGCACGCTGACCTCGGTGATGCGGCCCACCGGCAGGCCGTTGCGGTCGGCGACCTTGCGGATCGCCTCGGGGGCCGGCGCGTCGTAGATGCAGAAGGTGTTCTTGCGGTCGGGGCTGACGTAGGAGTGGACCCAGGTCACGCCGTGCTCGGCGTTGTTGGCGACGACGCCGGCCACGACCTTGCGGCCTGCGGCGTTGATCGGGATCGACAGGCCGTCGGGGAAGTTGCGTTCGATCAGGTAGCGGGGCATGCAGGCTCCTTGGGTGCTCGACGGCACCTTGCCGTCGATGAACCGAAGGATGTCGGCGGCGCGCCCGAAGCGCGACGGCAGGCTTGCCTACTTTGGCCTTGGCGATTGCCCAGATTGCAGCGCCAGCCCGGCGCCCTGGGCCGCCTGGATCGCCGCCATGCGCGAGTCGACACCGAGCTTGGCGAAGACCGCCGCCAGGTGATGGTCGACCGTGCGCACCGAGCGGTGCACACGCTCGGCGATCTCGGCGTTGCGCAAGCCCTCGCACAGCAGGCGCAGCACTTGCAGCTCGCGCGTCGTGAGGCCGAACGGCTGCTCGAGGGTCGAGGGGCGCGGACCGCGCACGAGCCCGCGCACACCGACGCCGTGCAGGCGCCGCCGCAAGGCGTCTGCTGCGGCGCGCGCCCCCAGGCGCTCGAAAGCAGCCAGCGCCTCGCGCTGCGCCGCCTCGTCGCCCTCGGCCTGCGTACGCGCCGCCTCGTAGGGGCAGCCGAGCGTGCGCCAGGCTGCCGCGGCTTCGCGCCAGCGGCCGGCTTGCTGCAGCGCATAGGGCGCGGCGGCCCAGCCGGGCCCATCGACCGCGGCGCCGGCCGCGCGCTGCCAATAAGCCAGCTCGCCGGCATGCCAGGGATGGCGCTTGCTCAGCGCGAACTCGAACGCGGTGCGCGCCTCTTCGATGCAGCGCTGCGAATCGCCCGCGAACCACGCGGCTTCGGCGCGGGCCGCCCGCGCCTGGGCGACATAGATCAACTGCTCGGACGCGAGCGCAAGTTCCAGTGCTTCGTCAAGAGCGCCCGCGACGCCCGAGTCGCCGCGGCGCGCGCGCAGCCGGCCGAGCACGACCTGGGCCAGGATCCGCGACGCCCTCGGCTCGGGGCATTCGGCCAGCACGCGCAGGGCCAGGTCGCCGGCCTCGTCCCAGCGGCCGTGGGCCAGGCGGCACAACGCCAGGGATCCTTCGGCGATCGACGGGTCCATCTGCAAATCGCCGGCGACATCGATCGCGGCCCGCAGGTGACGCTCGGCGCGCTCGAAGCGGTGCAGGTCGGCGCTGGTCTCGCCCAGGTTGATCTCGGCGTTGAACACCTGCGCGCGGCGGCCGGCGGCCCGCGCCATGTCGCGGCTGCGTTCGAGCAGGGCGCAGCCGGCCTCGAAGTCGATCTGCGTCGTCGCCGTGCCCTGCGAGTTGAGGGCCGAGATGATGGTCTCGACGTCGCCGTACTGTTCGCCCAGCTCGATCGCGCGCTGGCTCGCGGCGACGGCGCGTTCGTTGTCGCCGCGCAGCATGCACAGGTGGGCTTGCGTGCGCCAGGCATAGGCCAGTTCGCGGCAGGGCGGCAAGCCCGCCAGCAGCTCGAAGGCGCGGCAAAGGGCAGCGTCGGCCTCGGCATTGCGCACGATGTCGACCAACAGGTTGCTCAGGCGGCACAGATTCTCGGCTTGCTTGGCCGGCTCGCCGAGCCGCTGCCGCAACGCGTCGGCTTGCTGCCGCGCGGCGATGCCGGCGCCTGCGGCGCCGACTGCGAGGCATTCGAGCGCGAAGGCCTCGAGCAGATGCGCATGCTCTGCCGCGGGCAGGCCGTGCGCGAAGCGCAGCGCGCGCGCGTACTGGGCGTGGGCCTCGCGTCGCGCGCCGACCGCGGCCGCCTGCCTTGCCGCGATCGGCGCGAACTCGAGCACCGCCGCGCGATCCTGCGCGGCTTCGGCGTGTTCGGCCAGGCGTGCCGGGTCGATGCCCGGTGCGGCGCGCAGAACCTTCAGCACCTGCCGCTGCAAGGCCAGCCGGCGCGGCGTCGACAGCGACGCGAGCACCGCCTGACGCGCCAACTCGTGGCGAAATTCGAGCGTCGCCCCGGCATCGCGCAGCACGCCGGCCCCAAGGCAGGCATCGAGCGCCGCGATATCGGCATGGCCCACGGCTTGGAGCAGATCGTGTTCGACGCGCGGGCCGAGCACGGCTGCGGCCTCGAGCAGATCCTGGGCATGCGCCGGCAACAGCGCCACGCGCGCCAGCACGGCATCGCGCACGGTCGGCGGCACGCCGCCGGCATCGCCCAGGGCGAGCAGCTCGGTGACGAAAAAGGGGTTGCCGCCACTGACCCGGTGCAGCGCGTCGGTGTCGATCGGGTGCGCGCCCGCCAGTTGGCGCACCGCGCCGGGCGACAGCCGCGGCAGGGCAATGCGCGCTGCACCGGGCAACAGGCCGAGCAGGCGCCGCAAGGGATGGCTGCGTCCGACCTCGTCGTCGCGGTAGGTCGCGATCAGCAGCGTGTGTGTGCGCTCGATGCGGCGGCCCAGCCAGGCCATGAGGTCGAGGGTGGCCTCGTCGGCCCAGTGCAGGTCTTCGATCAACAGGCAGCGCGGATTGCGACCGATGGCGTCGAGCACGCTGCTGAAGATCTCGAGGCGGCCGGCGTCGCGCGCCAGCGCTGCCGCCACGCCGTTGCCCAGGCCGCTGGCCAGATCGTGCAGCGGGCCGAGCGGGCGCGGCGTGAACAACGGATCGCAGCCCCCCCACAGCGGCTGCGTTGCCGCGCAGGCCGCGCCGAGCGTGAAGGCGCGCAGCAACGAGGTCTTGCCGATGCCCGCTTCGCCGCCGATGAACGCGACGCGCCCAGCCTGCGTCGTGGCCTGGGCCAGCAAGCCTGCGAGTGTGTCCAGCGCGGGCGTGCGTTCGAGCAGCATCGGCGCCGGCACGGGCCGCTCTGCCTTAGCGCACGCGCAGGCCCGGCACAGCGCCCGGCCCCGGCTCGAGCAGGTACAGGCCCGGGTGGTTCTTCTCGTCGGCATGGCTGGCCGCGAGCACCATGCCTTCACTGAGGCCGAACTTCATCTTGCGCGGCGCCAGGTTGGCAACCACCACGGTCAACTTGCCGATCAGGTCTTCGGGCTGGTAGGCGTTCTTGATGCCCGAGAAGACACTGCGCGTCTTGCCTTCACCGACATCGAGCGTCAGGCGCAGCAGCTTGTCGCTGCCCTCGACATGTTCGGCATTGACGATCTTGGCGATGCGCAGATCGATCTTGGCGAAATCGTCGATCTTGATTTCGGGCGCGAGGGCTTCGCCGCCGGGCACCGGCGCGGCATGCGCAGGCGCCGCGAGCAAGGCCTCGACCTGGGCCGGGTCGACACGCTGCATCAGATGCCGATAAGCGCCGATGCTGTGCGCGCCCAGGGAGCGCGTGGCATCGTGCCAGTCGAGCGGTTCGATTTTCAGGAAGGCTTCGACCTGCGCCGCCAGCGCCGGCATCACGGGCTTCAAATAGACCGTGAGCACGCGGAAGGCTTCGATGCAAACGCTGCAAACGTCGTGCAGCGCGGCGTCCATGCCCTGCTGCTTGGCCAGCTCCCAGGGCTTGTGGCGATCGACGTATTCATTCACCCGGTCGGCCAGCAGCATCGTTTCGCGCAGGGCCTTGCCGAACTCGCGCTCCTCGAACAGCTCGCGGATCTCGCCGCTGCCGGCACGCAAGCCATCGAGCAGCGCGCGACCCTCGACGCCGAGGTCGGATGACAGCTTGCCGCCGAAGCGCTTGGTCAGGAAGCCCGCGGCGCGGCTGGCAATGTTGATGTACTTGCCGATCAAATCGCTATTCACCCGCGCGATGAAATCCTCGGGGTTGAACTCGATGTCTTCGACCTTGGCATTCAACTTCGCCGCAATGTAGTAGCGCAGCCATTCGGCGTTCAAGCCCACTTCCAGATAGCGCAGCGGCGACAAGCCGGTGCCGCGGCTCTTGCTCATCTTGTCGCCGCCCAGGGTGATGAAGCCGTGCACATAGACCTTGTCGGGCGTCTTGCGGCCGCTGAAGTGCAGCATTGCCGGCCAGAACAGGGTGTGGAAGTAGGTGATGTCCTTGCCGATGAAGTGGATCTGCTCGACCGCCGGATCGGCCATGAAGGCCTCGTAGTCGCGGCCGTTCTTGCCGAAGTGGTTTTTCAGCGAGGCCAGGTAGCCCACCGGCGCGTCGAGCCAGACGTAGAAATATTTGTCGTCGGTGTCGGGAATGCGGATGCCGAAATACGGCGCGTCGCGGCTGATATCCCAGTCCGACAGCGTGACATGGCCGTCGTCGTCGGCGGTGAACCACTCGCGAATCTTGTTCAGCACCTCGGGTTGCAGGCGGCCGGGCGCGGCCGTCCACTGTTGCAGGAATTCGATGCAGCGGGCCGAGCTGAGCTGGAAGAAATAATGCGCGCTCGACTTCATCACCGGCGTCGCGCCCGACAGCGCCGAGACCGGGTTCTTCACGTCGGTGGGCGCATAGACCGCGCCGCAGTTGTCGCAGTTGTCGCCGTACTGGTCCAGCGCGCCGCAGTTCGGGCATTCGCCCTTGATGTAGCGGTCGGCCAGGAACATGCCCTTGACCGGATCGTAGAACTGCTCGATCACGCGCTCTGCTATCAGGCCTTGCTTCCTCAGAGCGCGGTAGATGTCCTGCGCCAGCGCGTGGTTCTCCGGCCCGTCGGTCGAATGCCAGTTGTCGAAGCCGATGTGAAAGCCTTCGAGGTATTGCTGGCGGCCGGCGGCGATCTCGGCGACGAAGGCCTGCGGCGTCTGGCCGGCCTTCTCGGCGGCGATCATGATCGCCGCGCCGTGGGCGTCATCGGCACAGACGAAATGCACTTCGTGGCCTTGCATGCGCTGGAATCGCACCCAGACATCGGCCTGGATGTACTCCATCATGTGGCCGATGTGGAACGGCGCGTTGGCGTAGGGCAGGGCGGTGGTGACGAAGAGCTTGCGCGGCATGGCCAGGGCTTGTCCCGTGGGGTGGGATCGGGAGACGATT
>JANOKY010000739.1:0-2411 GCA_031419635.1 Burkholderiales bacterium
AGTCGCGCACGCCGTCGAGCACGGCGTGGGCATCGGCGAAGCCGGCTTCGGCATCGACAAACGCCGCGGCCTCGGCCAATGGCGTCAGCGACGGGTCGGCGAACAGCCTGTCGGCCAGCGGCTCCAGCCCAGCCTCGCGCGCGATCAAGCCTTTGGTGCGGCGCTTCTGCTTATACGGCGCGTACAGGTCTTCGAGATCCTGCTTGGTCGCCGCACCGTCGATCGCTGCCTTCAATGCCGGCGTCAGCTTGCCCTGCTCGTCGATGCCCTTCAGCACCGCGGCGCGGCGCTCCTGCAGCTCACGCAGGTAGGCCAGGCGCACCTCGAGCTCGCGCAACTGGATGTCGTCCAGACCCTCGGTGGCCTCCTTGCGGTAGCGGGCGATGAAGGGCACCGAGGCACCGCCATCGAGCAGCGCCACCGCGGCCTGGATTTGCGCCGGCCGTGCTCGCAGCTCGGTGGCGAGTTGGGCGACGATCTTTGCAGCTTGCGAGTTTTCCAAGGCGAGTCGGCAGTGCAGGAAACGAAGCGCGCGAGTGTGTCACAGCACGGCAACTGGCACGGCGCCTCACCACATGCCGCGCACTTCGTCGACGTCGACCTGTAGCTTGACGAAGGCTTCGCTGCCGCGCTGGGTCACCGGCTTGCCGCCGCTGCTGGAACTGGCGCCGACGTAGAGCACTGTGCCGGCCGAGCGCCGCCAGGTCCAGGTCAGCGAATTGGCGTGGCTGGCGGCGCGCGCGGCGGCCACGCCGGGCTCGGCGCGGCGGTCCAGGCTGCTGCGCTGCAGGATCGCGCGCAGGTTCATGCCCGGCCCCAGGTGCCACACCGCCAGCAGTTGCGAGGCGGTCTCGTGATACACGCGCTGGCCGCCGCTTTCGAGCCAGGCCAGCGAGAAGCTGGGTTCGATTTCCAAGGGCCGCAGCGGGCGAAAGCGCGAGCTGAAATTCCAGCGCCCGCCCTTGCGCACCCGGCCTGCACTGGCATCGGCCAGCCGTCCCAGCGTGACATTGGTGTCGACCAGCGGCCACCAAGCCGCGGGCGTCATCACCAGGCCGGTGGCCACGTTGCGCTCGTGCAGCAAGGGCGAGCTGGCCGAGGTGCGCACGTTGGACAGCAGGTTGGCATCGACCCACCACTCGAGGTTGCTCTTGCCGGTGCTCCACCAGCCCGGGCGCAGCAACTCCTTGACGACTTTGCCGGTGGCGCGGTCGGTGCTGCGCTCGGCCGTCAGGTTGAGGAAGAACAGGTTGAAGGGCCCGACGTCGCCCCAGCCCTGGTTGTGGTACGCGGAGAACGAGCGCACGCCGGCCTGGTTGACGAAGCCGCTGTCGTGGCGAAAGCCGGTGTCGATGTCGTCGATGCCGAAGTTGCTTTCGCTGAAATCGGCATTGCGCAGGAACTTGAGCAAGCGGCGCTGGCCGCGGCTGGCGCTGCCGCGCACCAGGGCGCCGCTGCCGTCGGGCTGCGCCGTGGTGTCGGAGGCCAGCCATTGGCCGCGCAGGCGCCAGGTGTCGTTGATTTGCCAAAGGGCGTCGGGGCCGAGCACGTTGTTGTCTCCCACGCCGCGCGCGTAGTGGCGCGCGGCCAGCACGCCGCCCCAGGTGAAGTGGCCTTCGTCGCCCTTGACCCGTGTCGCAACCGTGCGCGAGGCCGGCTGCTCGGCGGCGTCGGTGCCATAAGGCCCGGGCAGCAGCACCAGGCCGCCGCCGCGGTCGTCCACGGCCAGCGCGCTGCCGGCCAGCGACACCGCGCGCCAGGTACCGCGCAGGCCCCAGCGCGGCGCGGTGAAGGAGCGCGTGTACAGCGCATCGGTGGGCGTGCGCAGCAGGTCGGCCGACTCGAAGAAGAACGGCCGCTTCTCGGGAAAGAACAGCGCGAAGCGCGAGTTGCCGGCGAGCTGCGGCACATCCAGCGCCACCTGCGAGAAATCGGGGTTGAGCGTGGCGTCGACCACCAGCTCGGCGCGCGGGCGCCACTTCACATCCAGGCTGGCGTCGACCTCGCTCTTGCTCTGGCGCGGTTGGCCCACATCCTGGTTGCGCGTGGTGCGCAGCGTGAGGCTGGGCCGCAGCGTCAGGAACTGCTGGCTCTGCGGCAAGGACACGCCGGCCAGCGGCTGCAGGTTGTGGATGAAGCTCGGCACATCGCGCGGGATCGGCACCGAGGCGATGAGGTGGAAGTCGTCGCGCGGCAGGCGCCGCGCGACCATCATGCGCCAGCTCTGCTGCGCGCCATCGGCATAGCGCAGCGAGGCGAAAGGCAGGCGCATCACGGTGGTCCAGCCATCCGCCGTGCGCTGCACCGCCGAATCCCAATCGAAGTCGGGCGAAAAATCTTCGTTGTCGTCGACCGCGGTGTGGATGCCGTCACCCATGCTGCCGGCGGCGTTGACACGGAAGAACTGCGCC
>JANOKY010000740.1:0-1985 GCA_031419635.1 Burkholderiales bacterium
ATGCCACCGAGCCTCAGCGCCAGGCCGTCTTCCTTGGCGGTGGCGCCGATCGGTGTGCCGCGCTCGTCGTGCGCCACAACGACTTCGCTCGGGTAGTACCAGCGCTTCTTGCCGGCTGCGTCTTCGCGATAGAAGCTTTCATACAAAAGCATGCCCTGGGTGAACAGCTTGGTGAAGGGCTCGTCGAAGCTGACCAGGCCGATATCGCGCATGGCCTTGGTCCAGAAGCGCGCGTACAGCAGGTGCAGCACGGCGTGCTCGATGCCGCCGATGTACTGGTCCATCGGCATCCAGTAGTCGTTGCGCGCATCGACCATCGCCTCCTTCGCATCCGGGCAGGCGTAGCGCATGTAGTACCAGGCCGAATCGACGAAGGTGTCCATCGTGTCGGTCTCACGCTGCGACGGCGCGCCGCACTGCGGGCAGGCGACGTTGAGAAACGCGGCGTGCTTGCGCAGCGGGTTGCCGCTGCCGTCGGGGATCAGGCCTTCGGGCAGCAGCACCGGCAAGTCCTTTTCGGGCACCGGCACGTCGCCGCAGGCGGGGCAATGGATGATCGGGATCGGCGTGCCCCAGTAGCGCTGGCGGCTGATGCCCCAGTCGCGCAGGCGCCAGGTGGTCTTCTTCTCACCCAGGCCTTGCAGCGCGAGCAGGTCGGCGACGGCATCGACTGCGTCCTTGTAAGCCAGGCCGTCGAGCACGCCAGAGTTCACACAGAACGTGTTGTGCTTGGCTGCGTACCACTCCTGCCAGCGCTCAGTTGTGAACGTACTGCTAGCGTCAAGACGTTGGTCCGGGATGCTCTTTCCCGTTTCGTAATTCCTGATCTCGAAGAACGGGCGGCCAATGACTTGCTTGATTGGAAGGCCGTACTTCTTTGCGAACGCGAAGTCGCGCTCGTCGTGCGCCGGCACACCCATCACCGCGCCGTCGCCGTAGCCCATCAGCACGTAGTTGCCGACCCACAAATCGAGCGGGTCGCCGGTGATCGGATGCGTGACCGTGAGGCCGGTCGGCACGCCTTCCTTCTCCCTGGTCGCCAACTCGGCTTCGCTGGTGCCGCCCTTCAGGCAGCTCTCGATGAAGGCCGCGACCTCGGGCCGCGTCTTCGCCGCATGGGTGGCCAGCGGGTGCTCGGGGGCGACGGCGCAGAAGGTCACGCCCATGATGGTGTCGGCGCGCGTGGTGAAGACGTACATCCGGCCGTCGCCGATCAACTGGCGCTGCGCGTCGCGGATCTCGTGCGGGAAGGCGAAGCGCAGGCCTTCGCTCTTGCCGATCCAGTGCTCCTGCATCAGTCGCACACGCTCGGGCCAGCCGTGCAGGTAGCCGGGGCGGGCGGGGTCGGCCACGTTGGCCAGCAACTCGTCGGCGTACTTCGTGATGGCGAAGTAGTAGCCGGGGATCTCGCGCTTTTCGACCAGCGCGTCGGAGCGCCAGCCGCGGCCGTCGATGACCTGTTCGTTGGCCAGCACGGTCTGATCGACCGGGTCCCAGTTGACGATCTGGGTCTTGCGGTAGGCGATGCCTTTTTCCAGCATCTTCAGGAAGAACCACTGGTTCCAGCGGTAGTAGCCGGGGTCGCAGGTGGCGACTTCGCGGCTCCAGTCGATGGCCATGCCCAGCGGCTGCATCTGGGCTTTCATCTCGGCGATGTTGGCGCGCGTCCAGGCGGCGGGCGGTACGCCGTTTTCCATCGCCGCGTTTTCGGCCGGCAGGCCGAAGGCGTCCCAGCCCATCGGCATCAGCACGTTCTTGCCCTGCATTCGCAGCGAGCGGGTGAGCATGTCGTTGATGGTGTAGTTGCGCACATGGCCCATGTGCAGCTTGCCGCTCGGGTACGGCAGCATCGAGCAGGCGTAGAACTTCGGCTTGTTCTTGTCTTCGACGACGCGGTAGGCGTCGCGGGCCTGCCAATGAGCCTGGGCGGCGGCTTCGACTTCGGCGGGGACGTATTTCTCGTTCATCCGCCGATTGTAGAAGTG
>JANOKY010000741.1:0-2218 GCA_031419635.1 Burkholderiales bacterium
ACCTGCACACCCAGGCTGACCAGGTCGCGGCTGCGCGGGATCTCGCCTTCGCTGCGAAAGCCCGGCATGCGCGTGACCTGCCAGCGCAGGCCGCTGGCCGGCTCGCTGGCGCTGCCGTTGAGGCGCACGAAGTGCGACCCGGGGCTGGACAAACCATAGAGGGGTTCGGCGGCGCGCAGCGCCTGTAGTGCTGCCTCGCCCAGGCGCTCGAGCCCGCGGTCGATAGCCGCCACCGAGGTGCGTGATTCAGCCGTCACCGTGGCCGTCTGCGTCTGCGCCTGCGCGCTGTGGGTGGACAGGATCAGCGCGATGCCGAACAGGCCACCGAGCAGGCTGGCGATCGCGGCACGCATTGGCAGGGAGGGGGGCTCGTCGAACATGGCGCTCTCCTTGGTGACATGGCAACCCGGAAATCCGGTGCCACGGCCCCATCTTCGGCAGCGCACGCGGCTTGCGCGCACACGTAACTACCGCCGCCGCAGGGGGCCGTGAACGATGCACACGCGACTTGGTAACGGCCCGTCGCGGGCCCGCGCGTAACGGTGAGCCGCGTTGCCGAATGCAACCGCGGGGCGCTGTGCGGCGGCACGCGCGTTTCCACGCAGGGCGCGGCCGGGCGCGCTGGCTACAGTCGGCAGCCCGGCCACCCACCCTTCAGGAGACCCCGATGACCGACACCCGACGCCGCCAATGGCTGGCGACCAGCGCTGTGCTGACGACAGGGGCTGTGGCCGGTTGCGCCACACCGGCGGCAAGCACCAACGCAACACGCACGCCGTTCGCAGTGCCGGCCACGACGATCCCGATCGCCGGCAGCGCGATGGCCTTTCCGGTGCGGCGCATCTACTGCATCGGCCGCAACTACGCCGCCCATGCGCGCGAGATGGGCTCGGACCCGACCCGCGAGCCGCCGTTCTTCTTCCAGAAGCCCACCGACGCGATCCAGCATGTGCCGCCCGGCACGGTGGCCGACCACCCCTACCCGACGCTGACCAGGAACTACCACTACGAGGTCGAGCTGGTGGTGGCGCTGGGCAAGGGCGGGCGCAACATCCCGATCGAGCGCGCGCTCGATCACGTGTATGGCTACACGCTGGGCCTGGACATGACGCGGCGCGATTTGCAACGCGCCATGGGCGACGAGAAAAAGCCGTGGGAAATCGGCAAGAGCTTCGACAAGAGTGCACCGATCGGCGAGATCCACCCGGTCGACAAGATCGGCGGCCATTTCAGCGACGGCGCGATCTGGCTCAAGGTCAACGGAGCGACCAAGCAAAACGCCACGCTGCGGCACATGATCTGGTCGGTGCCCGAGCAGATCAGCCGGCTGTCGGAAGCCTTCGAGTTGATGCCCGGCGACATCATCTACTGCGGCACGCCGGAGAACGTCGGCCCGGTGGTGCGCGGCGATGTGATCGAGATCCACATCGACCGGCTGCCGAACCTGAGCGTGAAGATCGTTTGACGGATTGCCCCCCGCTCGCCCTGGGAGAGGGCTGGGGGCGAGAAGGGGAATCCGCGGCGCATGCGCCGCGCCCGTCGAGCGGTTGCGGCCTGCAAGCCGCAACGCGCCCTGCAAGGGAGGGCCGGCGCATGAGCCAGCCGCCGCCCGCCTCAATGGATCGGTGCGCCGCAGAAATGGCCGTGGCGCGCGGCGAGCATCAGCTCGTGAAACTGATCGTGCGACAGGCGAAGCAGGTGTTCGTGATCGCCGCCTTCGATGTAGATCACCGCGCCGGCTTCGAGCTCGTCGTCGACCACGGTCTCGATGCCCCAGGCCATGCCGAGCGCGGGCACGGCACCGCGCTCGCAGTCGGTGAACAGGGTCGCGATGCGGGCCTCGTCGGCCAGCCGCAATGGCTTGCGATCGAGCAGGCGCGACAACTGGCCGAGCTTGACGCTCCTGTCGGCCGGCACGACCGCCATCACGCAGCCGGCGTCGTCTTCGACGATCACCGACTTGGCAAGCTGGTGCGGCGGGATGTGGGCGCTGCGCGCGGTCTCGGCGCTGCAGCGGCTGTGCTCATGCGCGCAGAGGTCGTAGTGCGTGCCGCGCTCCTCAAGATAGCTGGATAGGCGCGAGGGGATGGACATGGCGGCCTCCGTGAGTAAAACCGACGCGGCTCGGGTTCGGGTGAGACACGGCCTGAGCCCCAGCGCAGTGTGCTCCCGCACGAGCCGCAGCGCCAGACAAACCCTGGGCTTGGCCACGAAAGGT
>JANOKY010000742.1:0-5767 GCA_031419635.1 Burkholderiales bacterium
GTGCGTGTTCGATCGGCGCGCGCCGTTCGCGGCGCCCAAGCCGGTGCGGCTGAACGCGATCGCGCGCATCAAGCCCAGTGCCGAAGAAGTCGCGGCCAACCCGCGCTCGCGTTCGGCGATCCTGCGCGTGGCCGAAAGAACGGCAGTCACATGACGCGCACCAACCTGCTGCTCATGCTCGCGCTGCTCATCAGCAGCCTGTACCTGGTGCGCACGGCCCACGACTCGCGGCGCCTGTTTGCCAATCTGGACAAAGCCAGGATTGTGGCCGCGCGGCTGGACACCGACAGCCGGCGGCTCGAAGCCGAGCGCGAGGCCCAGGCTACCAACCTGCGGGTCGAACGCACCGCGCGCGAGAAGCTGGCCATGCGCACGGCCACGCCGGCGGTCACGGTGTATGTCAACGACGACGCGGCCGCCGCCGGGGTGGGCAAATGATCGGCCGGCGCAAGAGCGGCGCGGTGGCGCGCAGCGTCAGCTACTCGTCGAGCCCGCTGCTGGCCTCGAAGACGCCGCCCTGGCGCAGCAAGCTGCTGGTGGCCCTGGTGGGCCTGGGCTCGTGCGTGCTGGTCGGCCGCGCGGTCACGATCCAGATCGTCAACAACCAGTTCTACCTAGACCAGGGTGAGAAGCGCTACGCCCATGAGCTCGAGCTGCCGGCCAGCCGCGGCCGCATCACCGACCGCCACGGTGCGCTACTGGCCACCAGCGTGTCGGTGCCGTCGATCTGGGCGATCCCGAAAGACGTACAGGCCACCATCGGTCAAAAGCGCCAACTGGCCAAGCTGCTCGGCGTGCCGCCGCTCGAGCTGGAGAAGAAGCTCGCCGACCCGAACTCACGCTTTGCCTGGCTCAAGCGCCAGGTCGACGAGCCGGTGTGGCAGCAGGTGCAGGCGCTGGGCATCAAGGGCATCTACGAAACCCGCGAGTACCGCCGCAAATACCCCGAGGGCGAATCGGCGGCGCACCTGGTGGGCTTCACCGATGTCGAAGACCATGGCCAGGAAGGCATCGAGCTGGCGTTCCAGAACGACCTGCAAGGCCGCGACGGTTCGCGCATGGTCGTCAAGGACCGGCTGGGCCGCATCGTCGAGGCCATCGGCGAGCAGGTCGACCCGAGCAACGGCCGCGACATGCAGCTCGCGGTCGATGCCAAGGTGCAGTTCTTCGCCTACCAGCGCGTGCGCGACGCAGTGGCCGAGCACAAGGCCAAGGCCGGCAGCGTGGTCGTGCTCGACGTGCAGACCGGCGAGGTGCTGGCCCTGGCCAACTACCCGAGCTTCAACCCAGCGGAGCGGCGCAACCTGACCGGCGCGCAACTGCGCAACCGGGCCCTGACCGACACCTTCGAGCCCGGCTCGACGATGAAGCCCTTCATCGCCGGGTGGGCGATGGAAACCGGCCGCGTCACGCCGAGCACCCGGATCGAAACCTCGCCCGGCTCGATCACCATCACCGGCAGCACGATCCGCGACGCCCACCCGCACGGCACGCTGACGGTGGCCGAGGTGATCCAGAAGTCGAGCAACGTCGGCGTGGTGAAACTGGCGATGCAGATGCAGCCGCGCGAGATGTGGGAGCTGTACTCGCAGGTCGGCTTCGGCCAGAAGCCGCAGTTGCAGTTCCCCGGCGCGGTGACCGGCCGGCTGCGGCCGTACAAGACCTGGCGGCCGATCGAGCAGGCGACGATGAGCTACGGCTACGGCCTGTCGACCAGCCTGTTTCAGTTGGCCCACGCCTACACCATGTTCGCGCGCGACGGCGAGCTGATCCCGGCGTCGATGCTCAAGCAGGACACGCCGCAGGCCGGCTACCGGGTCATGAAGCCCGAGACCGCGCAGGCCGTGCGCGCGATGCTGCGCCTGGCCGCCGGCCCCGGCGGCACGGCACCGAAGGCGCAGACCATCGGCTACTCCGTCGGCGGCAAGACCGGCACCGCGCACAAGCAGGAGGGCAAGGTCTACGCCAGCAACAAGTACCGCGCCTGGTTCGTCGGCATGGCGCCGATCGACAAGCCGCGCATCGTCGTCGCGGTGATGGTCGACGAGCCGAACAACGGCATCTACTACGGCGGCGATGTGGCCGCGCCGGTGTTCAGCCAGGTGGTGCAGCAAACGCTGCGCATGCTCGGCGTGGCGCCGGATCTGGACGTCAAGGCGCAGATCGTGACCACCGCGGTGCAAGAGAGTTTTTGAGCATGACGGTGACTGCCCTCAAATCCCCTGACGCCGCCGCGCGCTGGCTGCGTTCGTGGGTCACCGGCACCGTCACCACCGACAGCCGCAAGGTCCGCGCGGGCGATGGCTTCATCGCCTGGCCGGGCGCGGCCACCGACGGCCGGCGCTTCGTGGCCAGCGCCTTGAAGGCGGGCGCCACCACCTGCCTGGTCGAGCGCGAGGGCCTCGAGGCTTTTGCCTTCGACGATGCCCGCGTCGCCTCGCTGCCGGGCCTGAAAGCCGCCACTGGCCCGATCGCCGATGTCTTCTTCGAGCAGCAGAGCCGCTCGCTCGAAGTGGTGGCCACGACAGGCACCAACGGCAAGACCTCGACCGCCTGGTGGACGGCGCAGGCGCTGACGTTGCTCGGCCGCCGCTGCGCCATCGTCGGCACCCTGGGCATCGGCGTGCCGCCGTTGCCGGGCCGCACGGCGCAGATCGAGTTCACGGGGCTGACCACGCCCGACCCGGTGGTGCTGCACGCATCGCTGCGCCAGTTTGCCGACGCGAGCTTCAAGGCCTGCGCAATCGAGGCCTCATCGATCGGGCTGGTCGAGCAGCGCTTGGCCGCGCTGCGCGTGGCGGTGGCCCTGTTCACCAACTTCACCCGCGACCACCTCGATTACCACGGCACGATGGACGCGTACTGGGTCGCCAAGCGACAGTTGTTCTCGTGGCCGGGCTTGCGCGCGGCGGTGATCAATATCGACGACGATCGCGGCGCGGCATTGGTGACCGAGCTGCAAGGCGGGGCGCTCGATGTCTGGACCTATTCGACGCGCAGCGCCGCGCGGCTGCACGCGACGAAACTTGGATACATCGACGGCGGCCTGGCATTCGATCTGCATGAAGGCGAGCACAGCGTCGCGGTACGCAGCACGCTGATCGGCGACTACAACGCCAGCAACCTGCTGGCCGTCATCGGCGGCCTGCGCTCGCTCGGCGTGTCGCTTGCCGATGCCGCCGCGGTGGTGCCGCAGCTCACGCCCGTGCCGGGCCGCATGCAGCGGGTCGGCGACGGCGTTGCGACGCCCGAAGTGGTGGTCGATTACGCCCACACCCCCGATGCACTCGAGAAGGTGCTGCGCGCGCTGCGCCCGCTGGCCACCGCGCGCGGCGGTCGGCTGTGGTGCGTGTTCGGCTGCGGCGGCAACCGCGACGCGACGAAGCGGCCGTTGATGGGTGCGATCGCGGCGCACGAGGCCGACGACGTCGTCGTCACCAGCGACAACCCGCGCGGCGAAGCACCGGCCACCATCCTGGCCGACATCGCTGCGGGCATCGTGCGCCGCGAGCATGTCGCGTTGATCGAAGACCGCCGCGTGGCGATCGCCAGCGCGGTGGCCGACGCCGACGCGCGCGACGTGATCGTGATCGCCGGCAAGGGCCATGAGGACTACCAGGAGATCGCCGGCGTCAAGCAGCCGTTCTCCGATGTCGCCGAGGCCTCCGCGGCGCTGGCGCGCAGGGCGACCGCATGATGACCCTGGCCCAGGCCCACGCGCTGCTGCCCGGCTCGGTGCTGGTCGGCGACGCTGGCGTTGAGTTCGCTCGCGTGCACAGCGACACGCGCACGCTGCGCGCAGGCGATCTGTTCGTCGCGCTCAAAGGCGAGCGCTTCGACGCGCACGACATGCTGGCCGGCGCCAAGGCGCAAGGCGCCGTGGCTGCACTGGCCCAGCGCGGCCTGGCTGAAGCGCACCTGCCGGGGCTGCAAGTGGCGGACACCCAGCAAGCCCTCGAACAACTCGCCGCCGCCTGGCGCGCCCGCTTTCACCTGCCCCTGGTAGCAGTCACCGGCAGCAACGGCAAGACCACGGTGACGCAGATGATCGCGGCGATCCTGCGCGCGGGCTTCGGCGATGGCGCCTTCGCCACCGAAGGCAACTACAACAACCACATCGGCGTGCCGCTCACACTCTTGCGCCTGCGCCAGGACGACGTCTGCTGGCACCGCGCGGGCGTGGTCGAACTGGGCATGAACCACCCGGGCGAGATCGCGCTCCTGGCCCGGATCGCGCAGCCGACCATCGCCCTGGTCAACAACGCCCAGCGCGAGCACCAGGAATTCATGGCCAGCGTCGAGGCCGTCGCGCGTGAGAACGGTGCCGCGATATCCGCGTTGCCGCCCGCGGGCACGGCGGTCTACCCGGCCGACGACGAACATGCGCCGCTGTGGCATCAGTTGGCCGGCGCCCGGCCGCAGCTCACGTTCGCGCTGCACGGCGCGGCCGACGTCACCGCCGATGCGCTGTGGGTCGCCGATGAAACCGGCGAGCACTGGGCCCTGGTTCTGCACACCCCCGCCGGTGCGGCTTCACTGGCCTTGCGCCTGGCGGGACGGCACAACGTCAAGAACGCCCTGGCGGCGACCGCCTGCGCGCTGGCGGCCGGCGCCACGCTGGCGGCCGTGAAGCGCGGCCTCGAAGCCTTCGAGCCGGTCAAAGGCCGCTCGCAAATCAAGCGCGCCACGCTGCACGGCGTGCACGCCGCACTCGTCGACGACAGCTACAACGCCAACCCGGATTCGGTGCGCGCCGCCATCGAGGTGCTGGCCGCGATGCACGCGCCGCGCCTGCTGCTGCTCGGCGACATGGGTGAAGTCGGCGACCGCGGCCCGGCCTTCCACGCCGAAGTCGGTGCCTATGCGCGCGAGCGTGGCATCGACCACTTGTGGTGTGCCGGCGCGCAGAGTGCCGACGCCGCCCGCGCCTTCGGCACGGGCGCGCGGCACTTCGCCGACGTGCCGTCGCTGCTCGCCGCGCGCAGCGATCTGCCGGCCGCGGCCTCTGTGCTGGTGAAGGGTTCGCGCTTCATGGCGATGGAACGCGTGGTCAGCGCATTGCAGGAGCACCCGTAATGCTGCTCGGTCTGGCCCAATGGTTGCAAGCGCACTACCCCGAGCAGCTCGGTTTCCTGCGCGTGTTCCAGTACCTGACTTTCCGCGCAGTGCTGGCGGCGATGACGGCGATGCTGATCGGCCTGGCCTTCGGCCCCTGGGTCATCAACCGCCTGGCCGAAATGAAGATCGGCCAGCCGATCCGCGAGTACGGCGTGGCCGCGCACATTGCCAAGAGCGGCACGCCGACGATGGGCGGCGTGCTGGTGCTGATCGGCATCGGCGTGTCCACGCTGCTGTGGTTCGACTGGAGCAACCGCTTCGTCTGGATCGTGATGCTGGTGACCTTCGGCTTCGGCGCCATCGGCTGGGTCGACGACTGGCGCAAGGTGGTGCACAAGAACCCCGAAGGCATGCGCTCGCGCGAGAAGTATTTCTGGCAATCGCTGATCGGCCTGGTCGCCGCCTTCTACCTCTGCTTCGCGGTCTCCGAAAGCTCCAACCTGCGCGTCTTCCAGCTCTTCATGCGCTGGGTGCAAAGCGGCTTCTCGACCGGCCTGCCACCCAACGCCGACCTGCTGGTGCCGTTCTTCAAGACCATCAGCTACCCCCTGGGCGTCTGGGGCTTCATCATCCTGACCTACCTGGTGATCGTCGGTGCGAGCAACGCGGTGAACCTCACCGACGGCCTCGATGGCCTGGCGATCATGCC
>JANOKY010000743.1:0-5919 GCA_031419635.1 Burkholderiales bacterium
CGCTCGATCACCAAGACGACGACGATGTCGGAAGAGACGATGCGCAAGGTCGATCTGGTCATCCGCCGCATCATCGATGAGCAGTACGCCATTGCGCGCAAGCTGATCGAAGGCAACCAGGACAAGATGCACGCGCTGGCCAAGGCCCTGCTCGAATGGGAGACCATCGACGCCGAGCAGATCGACGACATCATGGCCGGCAAGCCGCCGCGCGCGCCGAAGGACTGGCCCATCTCGAGCCCGCCCAAGAGCGGCGGCACGCCGCCGACGGTCGGTGGCGAGGCCGCGGCGACGGTTTGAGCTCGAAGCTGCCATCACTGACAACGGGGCTTCGGCCCCGTTTCCATTGCGAATGACCATGCTTTGGCAGACCAGCCGCTTTGCCATTGACCTCACCTGGCCGCAGGTGATGGGCATCGTCAACGTGACGCCCGATTCGTTCTCCGACGGCGGCCACCATGCCGACGCGGTCAGCGCGATCGCGCACTGCGATGCGCTGCTGCGCGAAGGCGCGCAAATCCTGGACATCGGCGGCGAGTCGACCCGGCCGGGTGCGCGAACGCCGAGTGCTGAAGAGGAGTTGCAGCGTGTGCTGCCGGTGCTCAGGCATGCCGTCACGCTGGGTCTGCCGGTCTCGGTCGATACCAGCCAGCCGTTGGTGATGCGGGCCGCGCTCGACCTGGGCGTCGATATCGTCAACGACGTGCGTGCGCTGCGGCGCGAAGGCGCTCTGGACGTGCTGGCCGCGCATGCCTCGGCCGGCGTGTGCCTGATGCACATGCAGGGCGAACCCGGGTCGATGCAGGCCACGCCGCAATACGCCGATGTCGTCGCCGAAGTCGCGGGCTTTCTCGCCGAGCGCCGCGACGTGCTTTGTGCACGCGGCATTGCCGCCAATCGCATCGTGCTCGATCCCGGCATCGGATTCGGCAAGACCGTGGCCCACAATCTGGCCTTGCTGCGGCGCCAGCGCGAGTTGCTGGCGCTCGGGGCGCCGCTGCTGGTCGGCTGGTCGCGCAAGTCCACGCTCGGCGCGCTGACCGGCCGCGCAGTCAATGAGCGCCAGGCGGCCAGCGTGGCCGCGGCGGTGCTGGCGGTGCAGCGCGGTGCGCGCATCGTGCGGGTGCACGATGTGGCCGCAACCGTGGATGCACTGGCCCTGTGGCGGGCCATCGAAAACGACAACCAGGCGCAAACCAAATGACCAGACGCTATTTCGGCACCGACGGCATCCGCGGCACCGTCGGCCAGGATCCGATCACACCCGACTTCATGCTGCGCCTGGGCCATGCCGTCGGCAGCGTGCTCAAGCAAGCCACGCCGCGCCCCGCGGTCGTGATCGGCAAGGACACGCGCATCTCGGGCTACATGATCGAGGCCGCGCTCGAAGCCGGCTTCGCATCGGCCGGCGTCGACACCCTGCTGTCGGGGCCGCTGCCGACTCCAGGCGTGGCCTACTTGACGCGCGCGTTGCGGCTCGATCTGGGCGTGGTCATCAGCGCTTCGCACAACGCCTACGCCGACAACGGCATCAAGTTCTTTTCAGCCAATGGGCAGAAGCTGCCCGACGCCTGGGAGCTGGCGGTCGAAGCCGCGCTCGAGCAGCCGCCGCAGTGGTCCGATTCGGCCGGCCTGGGCAAGGCACGGCGGATCGATGACGCCAGCGGCCGCTATGTCGAGTTCTGCAAGAGCACGGTCAGCAGCGAGCTGTCGCTGAAGGGACTCAGACTGGTGATCGACGCGGCGCACGGTGCCGGCTACCACGTCGCGCCCGACGTATTCCACGAACTCGGCGCCGAGGTGGTGAAGATCGGCTGCGCGCCCGACGGCATCAACATCAATGCCGGCTTCGGCGCCACCGCGCCGGCGGCGCTGGTCAAGGCGGTGGCGGAGCACCGCGCCGATTACGGCATTGCCCTGGACGGTGACGCCGACCGGCTGCAACTGGTCGACGCCAGCGGGCGCCTGTACAACGGCGACGAGCTGCTCTACGTGATGGTGGCCGACCGGCTGGCCCGCGGCGAAGCCGTGCCCGGCGTCGTCGGCACCTTGATGACCAATATGGCGGTCGAGCTGGCGCTGCGCGCGCTGGGGGTCGAGCTGGTGCGGGCCAAGGTCGGCGACCGCTACGTGCTCGAAGAACTGGCCGCGCGCGGCTGGCTGCTCGGCGGCGAAGGCTCGGGCCACCTGTTGGCGCTGGACAAGCACACCACCGGCGACGGCATCGTCAGCGCCTTGCAGGTGCTGCAGGCGGTGCGCACGGGGGGACGCTCGCTGACCCAATGGCTGGCGCCGGTGACGCTGTTCCCGCAGGTGCTGATCAATGTGCGCGTGGCTGCCGGCAGCGATTACCGCAGCAACGCCCGCCTGGCCGCGGCGCAGCGCGCGGTCGAAGCTGAACTCGGCGCGACTGGCCGCGTGCTGATCCGCGCCTCCGGCACCGAGCCGGTGTTGCGGGTGATGGTCGAAGCGCGCGATGCGGCGCTGGCCCAGGCCTGCGGCGAGCGCCTGGCCGACGCTGCCAAGGGATGAACGACTGTCACTGACCGGCCGCGGGCCTGTCATGCGCATGTCACATGTGCTGCCTACAGTCACGGACATCGACGCTGATGCGTCATTTCCGCCGCCAAGGCTGAGCCATGAAAATTGTCGTTCTCCACACGCTGGCGTGGGTTGTCACCATGGCCGCGTCGGCCACCGCGATGGCCCAGGACGTAACCGGCGCTGGCGCCACTTTCCCGGCGCCGATCTACGCCAAATGGGCCGACGCCTACAACAAGGCCACTGGCGCGCGCATCAACTACCAGTCGGTCGGTTCGGGCGCCGGCATCCGCCAGATCAAGGCCAAGACGGTGGACTTCGGCGCCTCTGACATGCCACTGTCGGATGCCGAGCTGGCCAAGGACGGCATGCTGCAATTCCCCACCGTCATCGGCGGCGTCGTGCCGGTGGTCAACCTCCAGGGCATCAGCCCGGGCCAGCTCAAGATGACCGGCGCGGTGCTCGGCGACATCTACCTCGGCAAGATCACCAAGTGGAACGACGCTGCACTGACCACGCTGAATCCCGGCGTGCCGCTGCCCGATGCCGCGATCACGGTGGTGCGCCGCGCCGATGGTTCGGGCACCAGCTTCATCTTCACCAACTACCTGTCCAAGGTGAATGCCGAGTGGAAGGCCACGGTCGGCGAGGGTACGGCAGTGAATTGGCCCACCGGTGCGGGCGGCAAGGGCAACGAAGGCGTGTCGGGCTTCGTGCAGCGCCTGCCCAATTCGATCGGCTATGTCGAATACGCCTATGCCAAGCAGAACAAGATGTCGTACGTGCAACTGCGCAACAAGGACGGCGGCTACGTGACGCCGACCGACAGCGCGTTCAAGGCCGCCGCTGCGGGCGCCGACTGGAGCAAGACCTTCTTCCAGATCCTGACCGAGCAACCCGGCAAGGACGCCTGGCCGCTGACCGGCGCCACCTACATCCTGATGTACAAGCAGCAGGACAAGCCGGCCTCAGCCAGCAACACGCTGAAGTTCTTCGACTGGGCCTACAACAGCGGCGACAAGATGGCCGACGACCTCGACTACGTGCCGCTGCCCGCCGCGCTGAAAGAGCTGGTGCGCAAACAATGGGCCGACAACCTGAAGGACGCCGGCGGCAAGGCCATTGCCTTCAAGTGAAGGAGCGCGGATGACGCGGCGACGCTGAGCGATCGGAGCCACCATGGCCGCTACACTGCCCGCCAATCCACTCGAGCAGAACACCAGCATGGAGCGCACCGCGCCGCAGGGTCGCCCGCCCGAGCGCCGTGTCGTGGCGCCCTGGGCCGACGCGCTGTTCGCGGTGCTGACGCAAGGCGCGGCCTGGCTGACGCTGGCGTTGCTGGCTGGCATCATCGCCTCGCTGGTCATCGGCGCCGCACCGGCGATCGAAAAGTTCGGCCTCGGATTCCTCTGGAGCCGCGACTGGGATCCGGTGCAGGAAAAGTTCGGCGGCCTGGTGATGATCTACGGCACGCTGATGACGTCGTTCATCGCGCTGCTGATCGCGGTGCCGGTGAGCTTCGGCATCGCGCTGTTCCTGACCGAGCTGTCGCCGGGCTGGTTGAAGCGCCCGCTGGGCATCGCCATCGAGCTGCTGGCCGCGGTGCCGTCGATCGTCTACGGCATGTGGGGCCTGCTGGTGTTCGGGCCGATCCTGGCCACCTATGTGCAGCAACCGTTGCAGGCTGTGTTCGGCAGCACGCCGATCCTCGGTGCGCTGTTCACCGGCCCGCCAGTGGGCATCGGCATCCTCTCGGCCGGCATCATCCTGGCGATCATGATCATTCCGTACATCGCCGCGGTGATGCGCGATGTGTTCGAGGTCACACCGGCAATGCTCAAGGAATCGGCCTACGCGCTGGGCTCGACCACCTGGGAGGTGGTCTGGCAGGTGGTGCTGCCGTTCACCAAGACGGGTGTCGTTGGCGCCATCATGCTCGGCCTGGGCCGCGCGCTGGGCGAGACGATGGCCGTGACGTTTGTCATCGGCAACTTCAACCAGCTCAATTCGCTGTCGCTGTTCGAGGCCGCCAACAGCATCACCTCGGCGCTGGCGAATGAATTCGCCGAAGCCGGCGAGGGCCTGCACCAGGCCTCGTTGATCTACCTCGGGCTGGTGCTGTTCTTCATCACCTTCGTCGTGCTGTCTCTGTCCAAACTGCTGCTGTCGCAGTTGAAGAAAGGCGAGGGCAGCCGGGCATGACTGCTACCGCTACCGCCGCCGGCCGCCTGGCCATGCACCACAAGCGCAAGCGCACCAACCTGATCGCGCTGACGCTGTCGCTGCTGGGGATGTCGTTCGGCCTGGTGTGGCTGGTCTGGATCCTGTTCGAGACGGTGCGGCTGGGCATCGGCGGCCTGGCGTGGTCGGTGTTCACCGAGATGACGCCGCCGCCGCAGGCCGAGATCGGTGGCCTGGCCAATGCGATCTTCGGCTCAGTAGTGATGGTCTCGCTGGCCACCGCGTTGGGCACGCCGATCGGCATCCTGGCGGGGGTCTACCTGGCCGAGTATGGCCAGAAGGGCTGGCTCGGCAGCCTGACCAGGTTCATCAACGACATCCTGTTGTCGGCACCGTCGATCGTGATCGGCCTGTTCATCTATGCCGTCGTGGTCGCGCGGTTGAAGAGTTTTTCCGGATTTGCCGGCGTGCTGGCACTGGCGCTGATCGTGATCCCGGTGGTCATCCGCACGACAGAGAACATGCTCGCGCTGATCCCCAATGCGCTGCGCGAAGCGGCCTACGCGCTGGGCACGCCGAAGTGGAAGGTGATCTACTCGGTGACGCTGAAGGCCGCGCGAGCGGGCGTCGTCACCGGCGTGCTGCTGGCGCTGGCGCGGATTTCCGGCGAGACCGCACCGCTGCTGTTCACCGCGCTGAGCAACCAGTTCTGGACCAGCGACCTGAGCCAGCCGATGGCCAGCCTGCCGGTGACGATCTTCAAGTTCGCGATGAGCCCGTACGAAAACTGGCAGAAACTGGCCTGGGCGGGCGTGTTCCTGATCACTCTGGGCGTGCTGGCGCTGAACATCCTGGCGCGCGTGCTGTTCAGAAACAAACATTGAGAGCCTGAACATGGACGCGAGAGTCGAACTGCCCGCCACCGAAAAGGTCAAACTCTCGGTGCGCGACCTGGATTTCTACTACGGCAGCTTCCAGGCCTTGAAGCGCATCAACCTGGACATCCCCGAACACAAGGTGACCGCCTTCATCGGCCCCTCGGGCTGCGGCAAGAGCACGCTGTTGCGCTGCTTCAACCGCATGTTCGAGCTGTATCCCGAGCAGCGCGCCGAGGGCCAGGTGTTGCTCGACGGCGAAGACGTGCTGCACTCCAAGCTCGACGTCAGCCTGATCCGCGCCAAGATTGGCATGGTGTTC
>JANOKY010000744.1:0-1967 GCA_031419635.1 Burkholderiales bacterium
TGTCGGCATCGATCTTCAGCACCTCGATGTCGCTGCGCGCGGCCAGGTATTCGTGGATGCGCAGGCCGGTGGTGCCTTCCTGGCCGTCGACGAAGACAGTGTGCTTTTTCATGGCGGCTTCAAAATCGCTGCGGATGTGGATTGAAGGATAAGGCAAGCCCGTGCCCTTCGCCGCGATCGCGGTCACCAGCGACGACGATCCCTACAGCAGCCCCGAGCGCAGCGCGCGCCTGGTGCGTGAATGGGGCGCGCGGCAGGTGGCCATCGGCGCGGCCGGCCACATCAACGGCGAGTCGGGCCTGGGCGATTGGCCGGCGGGGCGGGCCCTGGTGGCAGAGTTGACGGCGGCGCCTGGATCGCGCTGAATACGGCACCCCAGCCAATGCCCGCGAGGCACCGCCATGTCCTGCATGCTGCTGGTCAGTCTGAAGTGCAACCTCAACCTGTAAAGGAGCGTGCCATGCCCGTATACGTCGATGGTTTCGTGGTCCCGGTGCCGAAGAAAAACGTCGCCGCCTACCGCCGCATGGCGCGCAAGTACGGCAAGCTGTGGATCGCGCATGGCGCGCTCGAAGTCCATGAGTGCGTCGGCGACGACGTCAAGCCCGGCAAGCTGACCTCATTCCCGCAGGCGGTGAAGATGAAGCCCGACGAGACCGTGGTCTTCTCGTGGATCGTCTACAAGTCGCGCAAGCACCGCGACCGGGTCAACGCCAAGGTCATGGCCGACCCGCTGATGGCCCATATGAACCCCAAGGACATGCCCTTCGACGGCAAGCGCATGTTCTGGGGCGGGTTCAAGCAGATCGTTGCGCTCTGACGCGCAGCGCACTGAAAACGGAGTCAAGCACCATGCTGCAAACCATGGCCCTGCTGGTGATCGCCGCGATCGCGCTGCTGCTGATCTACGCTGCCACGCGGCCCGACCACTTTCGCGTCAGCCGCACCAGCGTCATCAAGGCGCCGGCGCCGAAGGTCTACGCACTGATCAACGACCTGAAGTTGTTCAACACCTGGAACCCCTGGGAGAAGAAGGATCCGAGCGTGAAGGGCAGCTACGCCGGTGCGGCCAGCGGTGTCGGCGCGGCCTACGCGTGGAATAGCCGCAAGGTGGGTGCCGGGCGCATGGAAATCACTGACAGCGTGGTGCCGAGCCGGGTGGCGATGAGGCTGGATTTTCTCAAGCCCTTCAAGGCGTGCAACACCGCCGAGTTCACGCTGCAGGCCGAAGGCGAGAACACCACCATCGTCACCTGGTCCATGGCGGGCCCCTCGCCCTACATCACCAAGCTGATGGGCGTGATCTTCAACATGGACCGCATGATCGGCAAAGACTTCGAGGCTGGGCTGGCCGATTTGAAAACCCTGACCGAACGCCGCCACGGCGGGTGACGGCTGAACGCGCCGCGGCGCTGACGGGCAACGCGCGCGAACGGGCCCTGCTGCTCGAACGCGCGCAACAACAGCAGGCAAGCGACAGCGGCGGCGCCTGATCGCCGACAATCGCGCCCCATGGTCACCAAGAAACCCAAGGGCCTGGGCATGGGCCTCGAAGCATTGCTCGGGCCCAAGGTCAGCGATGCCCCCGCCGCAGCCCCCGGCGATGCGCCGCCCACCACGCTCAAGCTCACCCAACTACAGCCCGGCAAATACCAGCCGCGCACGCGCATGGACGAGGGCTCGCTGTACGAGCTGGCCGAGAGCATCAAGAGCCAGGGGATCATGCAGCCGATCCTTGTGAGGCCTCTGGCCTCACAAGGTCGGCAAGCCGGCAAAGACAAGTCGCAGGGGCCCTCCCCAGCGACGGGTGCTGCGAACGCCAGCGCGGCGGTGATGTACGAAATCATCGCCGGCGAACGCCGCGTGCGCGCCGCCAATCTCGCCGGCCTGACCGAAGTGCCGGTGCTGGTGCGGGTGGTGGCCGACGAGGCCGCCGCGGTGATGGCGCTGATCGAGAACATCCAGCG
>JANOKY010000745.1:0-1653 GCA_031419635.1 Burkholderiales bacterium
AAGACCTTCGGCTGCTGCTGCCACTGCTGCGTGAGGCACGCGAGGCACGCCGAGTTGTGGTGATCACGGCCGACCACGGGCACCTGCTGGAGGACGGCACCACGCAAGTCAGCGGCACCACGACCCCGGACAAAATCAGCGACCGCTGGCGGCCGGGCCGTGATGCGCATGCACCGCACGAAGTGGCATTCAGCGGCGGCCGTGTGGTGACTGCCGACGGCTCAAAGGCAGTTGTCTGCCTCTGGGGCGAAAGCACGCGCTACGCGGGCCGTAAGAACGGATACCACGGCGGCGTGTCTCCGCAAGAGGTGACCGTGCCATTGAGCGTGATCGTGCCCCTGGGCATGAACCTCGCAGGCTGGCAGCTGGCGCCGCCAGCCCAACCCGAATGGTGGGAGCTACCGCATGTGGCACCGACACCTGTTCCAGTCGCAGCGCCCACCCCTGCGCCACGCTCATCCGGGCGCCGAACAGCCGCGCCGGTGGCACAGCCATCGCTGTTCGAACAGCAGGAAGCGCCGGTGAGTTCGCCAGCCAATTCCGCCTCGGCCGGCGACGATTGGATCAGCGCTCTGCTGGCCAGCACGATCTATGCGTCGCAACGCCAGCTTGCGGCGCGCGTTGCGCTGCCAGACGACAAGATGCGCCTGTTGCTTGCGTCGCTGTCGGAGCGAGGCGGCAAGCTGTCGCGTGCCGCCCTCGCCCAACGTCTTGCTCTGCCGGAAGTCCGCCTCGGCGGGCTGTTGAGCGCGGTAAGGCGCATGTTGAACGTGGACCAGGCGCCGGTGCTGATGGTGGACGAATCCGCCGGCACGATTGAGCTGAACCGTGCGCTGCTGCTGCAGCAGTTTCGGGTCGGCACGACCGGAGCGCCACGATGATCAGCGAAGCGCGGCGAGAGGACATCGTCGGCGCGTTGCGCCGTGGCACGGTGCCAAGCAGCGGCCTGGACGCGCTGGCGGTCGGCATCGAGACCTTCGCCGAGACTCTGGATGAAGAACTGGCGGCGGTGGCCTCCGGGCGCGGCGGCTTCAAGGCCGTCCGTGGCGAATACGGCACCGGCAAGACCTTTTTCGGCCGCTGGCTGCAAGAGCGTGCGCGAGCACGCGGCTTCGCCGCGAGCGAAGTGCAGATTAACGAAACCGAAACGCCGCTGCACAAGTTGGAGACGGTGTACCGCCGCCTCGTGGAGCGGCTTGGCACGGCCGACACCGGCGTCGGCGCCTTCCGCGGCGTGATCGATGGCTGGTTCTACGCGCTGGAGCAGGACGTACTGGCTGACACATCGGTGGACGCGAGCAACGCGGACGACTTGCTGGCCCGTACCAACACGCTGATGGAAGCTCGGCTGGCCACCATCAACAAGACCGCGCCCGCTTTTTCGGCGGTGTTGCGCACCTATCGTCGCGCTGTGACCGACGGCGATGGGATGTTGGCGGACGGCCTGATCAGTTGGCTGGCTGGTCAGCCGAACGTGGCCGCCAGTGTGAAGCGCGCGGCCGGCATCAAGGGCGACCTCGACCACTTCGGCGCCACCAACTTCCTCGTCGGCCTGCTGACGATCCTGCGCGACAGCGGCTTCCCGGGCCTGGTGATGGTGCTCGACGAAGTGGAGACCTTGCAGCGCATGCGCACCGACACGCGCGAGAAAGG
>JANOKY010000746.1:0-1937 GCA_031419635.1 Burkholderiales bacterium
CTGACTGCGCATGTCGACCACGGCCAGCCCCTACCGCGTGCACTGTTCGACAAGATGGTCGCCGCGAAGAATTTCCAAAGCGGTTTGGGCACGCTGCGCCAGATCGAGTTCGGCCTGTTCGACCTGCGCATCCACGCCGAAGCCGGCGCCGACCTGAAAGTGCAGCAGGTGCTCGACGAGGTGCGGCGCGAAGTCTCGCTGCTTGCGCTGCCAGCGTTCAACCGCTTCCAGCACAGCTTCTCGCACATCTTTGCCGGTGGTTACTCGGCCGGCTACTACAGCTACAAATGGGCCGAGGTGCTGTCGGCCGACGCCTGGAGCGCTTTCGAGGAGACTGCGCCGCTGTCGGTGGCCACCGGCCGGCGTTTGCGTGAAGAAATCCTCGAAGCCGGAGGCAGCCGCAGCGCGCTGGAAAACTTCACCGCCTTCCGCGGCCGCGCGCCGCGCATCGATGCGCTGCTGCGCCATCAAGGCATGGCTTGAGTCCGCGGCCCAAGACGGTTAGATTGCGTGGTATGCGCACACCTGCACTTCTCACCACCCTCACCGCCGCGCTGCTGCTCGCCGCGCCTTCGGCCCATGCCCTGTTCAAGGTCATCGGCCCCGACGGCCGGGTGACCTACACCGACCGCCCGCCGAATGCCAGCGAAGGCAAGGTCATGCCGGTCAACAGCGACACCGGCCGCGCCAGCGACCCCAGCCTGCCCTACGCGCTGCGCCAGGTGGCCACGCGCTTCCCGGTGCTGCTGTACACGATGAAGGATTGCGGCGACGCCTGCTCGATGGCCCGTGGCTTGTTGTCCCGCCGTGGCGTGCCGTACAACGAGCGCATCGCCGAAACCATTGAGGACCGCGAGGCCTGGTTCCGCCTGGTCGGCGGCAGCGAGGCCCCGGTGCTCAAGGTCGGCGAGCAGACCCTGCGCGGGTTTGCGCCAGTGGCCTGGGATGAGACGCTCGACGTGGCTGGCTACCCGCGCCAGTCGCTGCTGCCGTCCACCTACGCGCCGCTGCCTGCCACGCCGCTGACCGAGCGCCGCCCTGGCCCGCCGGCTCGGCCGTCGACGCCCACCCCACCAGCGACGCCCGACCCGGTCTCAAACCCGGCCGGCATCCGCTTCTGACTTCGCGGGCAGCGCCAGCCGCTTCGCCGGCCGGCGCGCCGCGACCAGCAAGGCCGCCATCAGCCACATTGGTGCTGCACTGGTGCTCACTAGCGCCAGCAGGCCAAAGCCGAGCGGCATCGCGATCGTGGCCACATTGGTGAAGACCATGCGCAGCGCCAGCGCCTGGCCTTGCCGATTGGGCGGTGCGGCCTGGTGCAGCGTGGAAAGGATCATCGGCTGCACCGAACCCAGCGCCACGCCGAGCAAGGCCGAGCCGAGCATCATGCCGGCGGCACCCGGCAGCCAGGCATAGACCAGCAGCACCGCACTGGCCAGCGTCATCGCCGCGAGCAAGGCACGGCGCTCGTCGATGCGCTCGGCCCAGGCCAGGATCACCAGCCGCACCGTGGTGGCCGCTACGGCGAACGAGCCCAGCACCAGGCCGATCGCCGACGCACTCAGGCCGCGCGCATGGCCAACCACCGGCACGGTAAAGCTGTGGGCGTCCCAGGCCGCGGCCATCGCCACGTTGACCAGCAGCAGGTTGCGCAGCAGCGGCATGCGCAGCAGCTCGAAGGCATGGCCGGGCGCGGCCTGGTGAATGCTGCCGGGCGGCAGCGCCGGCTGGCGCGGCACGCGCGACGCGGCGGCCACCGCCATCAGCGGCAGCAGCGCGCCGAACGCAAAGGCGGCGCGAAAGCCGAAGTGGTCGATCAGCAGGCCGGTGATCACCGGCGCCAGGGTGTTCGACAGCGCGGGGCCGAGCGCGACCCAACTGAAGACGCGTTTCAGATCGCTGGCGTCGCGCGCCATCAGGCCGGCTTCGCGCTGGAT
>JANOKY010000747.1:0-4938 GCA_031419635.1 Burkholderiales bacterium
CGGGCACCACCAGGGCGTTGTCGCGCACCGCCAGCAGCGTGCGCGTGCGCGCGAACATGCCTGTGCGCAGCACGCCGTCGGGGTTGGCCAGGCGCGCACGCACCAGCAGCGAGCGGCCGTTCGCATCGAGCTGCGAATCCAGGGCATCAACTTGGCCGCGGACGCTGCGCCCGGGCATCGCGTCGAGCGAGACCTCGACCGCCTGGCCGGCCTTCAACTGCGCCAGGTAACGCTCGGGCAGGCGGAAGTCGACCCAGACCTGGGTCGTGTCTTCGACATTGACCAGGTCGGCACCGTCCTTGTCGTAGTCGCCGACGTTGACGCTGCGGATGCCGGCCACGCCGTCGAAGGGCGCCAGGATCTTCATGCGCTCCAACTGCGCCTTGTTCAGCGCCACCTGGGCCAGCGCGACTTCGAGTGCGGCGGCACTCTGGTCGACCACGCTCTGTCTGACGAAGTTCTGCGCTACCAGCTCGCGGTTGCGCTGCAGGTTAGTGCGCGCGATGCCGGCCTGGGCTTCGGCCTGGCGCATCTGCGCGGCCTGCAAGGTGTCGTCGAGCTGCACCAGCAACTGGCCGCGGCGCACCCGCTGGCCATCGGCAAAGGCCAGCCGTGCGATGCGCCCGCTGACCTCCGGGCGCAGCATCACGCCCTGGCGCGAGCGCAGGGTGCCCACCGCCAGGGCATCGTCTTCGATGCGCAGGCGCTGTACCTTGCCGACCTCGACTGCTGCCGGCCCGCCAGCCGCTGCACCACCGCCCGGCGCCGAGCCGGCCTTGGCAGCCGACGCCGCCGAACCCGCCACCGCGTCCACCGCGCCCGCGGGCACTCGGTGCTGCACCCACCATGCCGCGGCCCCGACGACAACCAGGCCGACGGCCGCAATCCAGGTGTGAAGTTTCTTCAAGGCCATGCCAATGCAACTCAGAGCACAGAATGTAGCCGCGCGGGCGGAAGTTTGAATCGGCACCACCATCGCCCCGTGCGCTGCTCGGCTACACCCGTTGATGCTCGGCCGCGCCGCGGTTGGCCAGCGCGTCGGCGCGTTCGTTGCCCGGATCGCCGGCATGGCCCTTGACCCAGCGCCACTGCACCTGGTGCGTGGCGGCCAGCGCGTCCAGGCGCTGCCACAGGTCGATGTTCTTCACCGGCTTGTGGTCGGCCGTTTTCCAGCCGCGCATCTTCCAGTTGTGGATCCAGGTGGTGATGCCCTGGCGCACGTACTGGCTGTCGGTGTAGATCACCACCGCGCTGTGGCGTTTGAGCGCGGCCAGGGCCTCGATCTCCGCGGTCAGCTCCATGCGGTTGTTGGTGGTCAGCGGCTCGCCGCCCCACAGCTCTTTTTCGTGCCCGCCCTGGCTGAGCCAGGCGCCCCAGCCACCGGGGCCGGGGTTGCCCTTGCAGGCACCATCGGTGTAGATCGTGATCGTCTCAGTGCTCATGGGTTTGTCGATGCGAATTGTTGTTGGCCACCACCGCGGGCGCAGCCTGCGGCTGGGTGCGTTCGCGCCGCGCCAGGCCCACCAGGCGCATGCCGCGCACTCGCTTCACCGCCACCAGCATGTAGACCGCGCCGAACACCGGCCACCAGCGGTCGCCGGTGCGGTCCATCCACGCCATGCGCGCCAGCCAGCGCTCGGAATTGAGCGGCGGCCGGTAGCCGCCGAATCGCCCGCCCTCGACCTCGAAGCTGAGCAGGCGCAGCCAATCGCGCAGCCGCCAGTAGCCGATGAAGTCGCCCGGCCGCGGCAGGAACAGCGGGCCGCGCCCGCCCAGGCGTTGGCGCAGGCGGCCGCAGCGCTGGCGCAGGCCCCACAAGCTGGCCGGATTGAAGCCGAGGATCACAACGCGGCCTTCGGGCACCAGCACGCGTTCGACCTCGGCCAGCGTCAGGTGCGGGTCGCGGGCCAGCTCGAGCGTGTGCGGCAGCACCACCAGGTCCAGGCTGCGTTCGGGAAACGGCAGCGCATCGGTGTCGCAGTGCAGGGCCACGGCGCGCGGCAGCGCCCCGCCCTCGCTGGCCAGCCAGCGGTGCGGCATGCGGTTGGCACGCAAGGCATCGAGTTCGCCCAGGCCGAGTTGCAGCGCGTGAAAGCCGAACAGGTCGGCCACCACGCGGTCGAGTTGGGCCTGCTCCCAGGCCAGCAGGTACTGGCCCGGCGGCGTGTCCAGCCAAGCGGCCAGGCCGTCGCTGCGGTGATTTGTGTTCATCAATGCATACCCAACGCTGGGCCAGGGCCTTTCGGCCAGGGCCCGCTTCCTATAATCGCGGCGCCTTGCCGATGAACCTGCCCACCCTGCCCGACGACTTTGACCCCCCCGCACGCATGCTGCAGGGCAGCGCGTCGGCGCAACGCCTCGGTGCGGCGGCTGCGCAGGGACGGCGATTGGGCGGCATTCTAGGAGGACGTTGCGCAGCGTCCATGATGGCGGCGCTGATGCTCGCGGCCTGCGCGACCGCGCCGCCGGCCGAGCCCGATGCGCATGCCACCAAGGCACCCGTCGTGGTCATCGCCATGCCGGAGCCTGTAGCCGCCGCGCCGATTGCCGCCGCCGCGGCGTCGGCGGCACAGACCAACGCACCGGCGGCCACAGCCGAGCCGGCGGTCGAAGCCCCGGTCGACCCGCTGCGCCCCGAGGTGCCGGTCGACCTCAGTGACCGCACCGCGCAAACCGACCTCTGGCAGCGCGTGCGCAATGGCTTCGGCATTGCCGACCTCGACGATGCCTTCGTGCGCCAGCGCGAGTACTACTACGCCCGCCAACCCGAGTATGTGCAGCGCATGGCCGAGCGCGGCAGCCGCTACCTGTTCCACATCGTCGAAGAGGTGCAAAAGCGCAACCTGCCGAGCGAGCTGGCGCTGCTGCCCTTTATCGAAAGCGCGTTCAACCCGCAGGCGATGTCGAGTGCGCGCGCCGCCGGCATGTGGCAGTTCATGCCGGCCACCGGCCGCCACTTCGAACTCAAGCAAAACGTCTTCCGCGACGACCGCCGCGACGTGCTGGCCTCGACCCGCGCCGCGCTCGATTACCTGACCCGCCTGCACGGCATGTTCGGCGATTGGCACCTTGCGCTGGCGGCCTACAACTGGGGCGAAGGCAACGTGCAGCGTGCCATCAAGCGCAACCGGCTGGCCGGCCTGCCCGCCAACTACTCGAGCCTGAAGATGCCGGCCGAGACCCGTGACTACGTGCCCAAGCTGCAGGCGGTGAAGAACATCGTCGCCAACCCGCAGGCCTTTGCGCTGGCCCTGCCGGCGCTGCGCAACCACCCCTACTTCCTCAGCGTACCGATCGCGCGCGACATCGACGTGGCCTTGGCGGTGCGCCTGGCCGGCATGCCGTTGGCCGAGTTCCAGGCCCTGAACCCGCAGATGAACAAGCCGGTGATCCTGGCCGCCGGCACGCCCCAGGTGCTGCTGCCCTACGACAACGCCAGCACCTTCATCAGCGGCCTCGAACAGCACCGCGGGCCGCTGGCCACCTGGACGGCGTGGGTGGCGCCGAAATCGATGAAAACGGCGCAGGCCGCGCAGCAGGTGGGCATGGCCGAGGCCGAGCTGCGCAGCGTCAACAACATCCCGCCGCACATGGTGGTCAAAGCCGGCTCGACCCTGCTCGTACCGCGCAGTGCGCAGCGCCACAGCGATGTGTCGGAGCAGGTGGCCGACCACGCAATGATGGCGCTGGCGCCCGATGGGCCGGCCGTCAAGCGGGTGGCCTTCCGCGCCGGCAAAAAGGGCGACAGCGTGGCCGCGGTGGCCAAGCGCTACCGCGTCGGCACGGATCAGGTGGCGCAGTGGAACAAGGTCGCCGCCTCGGCGCACTTCGCCGCCGGCAGCACGGTGGTGGTGTTCGTACCTACACGCATGGCTGCGGTCAAGCACGCCGGCAAGAAGGTCGCGGCCGGCAAGGCCAGCGGCAAACGCAATGGCAAGGCGGTGAAGGTGGCCGCGGCGCCGAGCGCGACAGTCAAGCGTTGACCGACGCTATCGTCTGTCACTCATCGCATGGGCGATGGTCGACAGATCGACATACTCCAGCTCGCTGCCCACCGGCACACCGCGCGCCAGCCGCGTCACATGCCCGCCGCGCGCGCGCAGCGCCTGGCCCAGCGCATGGGCGGTGGCCTCGCCTTCGGCCGAGAAGCCCAAGGCAAGGATCACCTCCTGCACTGCGGGGTCGGCCGCGCGTTCGAGCAGCTCGGCCACGCCGATGTCGCGCACCCCGACGCCGTCGAGCGGCGACAGGCGACCCATCAGCACGAAGTACAGGCCACGGTAGCTGCCGGTGCGCTCGAGCGCGGCCTGGTCGGCGGGGGTCTCGACGACCGCCAGCTTGCTCGCATCGCGCGACGCATCGCTGCACAGCGCGCACAGCGGCGCTTCGCTGAAGGTGTGGCAGCGCTGGCAATGGTGCACATGCGCCACCGCGCCGGTCAGCGCATTGGCCAGCTTGAGCGCGCCGTCGCGGTCGTGCTGCAGCAGGTGAAAGGCCATCCGCTGCGCCGACTTGACGCCCACGCCGGGCAAGCGGCGCAGGGCGTCGATCAGGGCGTTGAGGCTGGGTTCAGCGGCGCTCACGCGGCCATCGTGGGGTATTCCCAAGCAAACACCGCGGATCCGGCTCTGCCGGGCCGCTGGTGTGCCTTGCAGGCCGCATGGCCGCCAGACGCGGCCATTCCTCGGCCTGTCCAAGCCAACGCAGGTCGGCTTGGAGCCGCGGGCCTCGGCCCCCTTGAGGGGGAGGCGCCGAATGCGCTTCGGGGGTGGGTCATTTCAGCCGGATCGCCTTGCTGACGAGCTGGTGCACGCCGCCGACCATGTGCATGTCGAAGCCGTAGTAGGGCAGCACCTTGCTGAACTGGGCCTTGCAGATGGCGCAGATCGCGGCCATGAAGTTCACACCGTGCTGGTCGACGACGTTCTTCAGCGCCTC
>JANOKY010000748.1:0-2917 GCA_031419635.1 Burkholderiales bacterium
CAGTTCCGCCAGCTGGTGCGCGACGCCCACGGCGACAGCGGCGTGTTGGTGATCGGCGAGCCGGCGCTGCCCGCCGCGCCTGCCGAGGGCTTCGACTACGGCCGCCTGCCCGGCGCCCGTGCCGAGGCCCGCGCGGTGGCCGCAATCATCGGCGGCCCGGCCGGCGGCAGCGACAGCCGCCTCAAGGCGCTGATCGCCAGCGACGACGGCGCCGATGCGCCCGACGCGCAGCAGGTCATCAATGCGCTGCTCGAACGCGACTGGCAGATCGTGCACATCGCCGGCCACGGCGCGCCGCCCGAGCGTCTGGAAAACACCGACGGCGCCACGCGCGGCGTGGTGCTGTCGCACGGCTTTCTCGGCCCGGCCGAAATCCGCGCCATGCGCACGGTGCCCGAGCTGGTGTTCGTCAACTGCTGCTACCTGGCCGAGCAGAACAACGCCCAGTTGCTGGCCAGCGAACCGAACCTGGTGCAGTTTGCGAGCACGGTGGCCGAGGCCCTGATCGAGCTCGGCGTGCGCTGCGTGATCGCCGCCGGCTGGGCGGTGGAAGACGGCCCGGCCGAGGTTTTTGCCACCAGCTTCTACGACGCGCTGATGCGCGGCCAGCGCTTCATCGACGCTGCTGCCCAGGCGCGCGAGAAAGCCTGGAACGCCAACCGCGACGGCAACACCTGGGCCGCCTACCAATGTTATGGCGACCCCGACTGGAAGCTGCGGCGCGACGGCGCCGGCGCGCCCACGCCGAGCCCGGCCGAGCGCTTCGGCGGCGTCTCGTCGCCGCTGGCGTTGGCGCTGGCGCTGGAAACGGTGGCCGTTGAATCGCGCTTCGTGCGCGGCAACGACGAAGCCTCGCGCGAACGCGGCCGGCAGACGCAGCGCCAGCGCCTGGCCTACCTCGAAGGGCGCTTCGGCGCGCTGTGGGGTGGCATCGGCGCGGTGGCCGAGGCCTTTGCCGTGGCCTGGAGCGAACTCGGCGAAATGCCGCCCGCGATCGCCTGGTACGAACGCGCGATGGCCGCCAACGACGCCAGCGCCACCCAGCGCGCGATCGAGCAATGGGCCAACCTGTGCGTGCGCCAAGCCGCCGCCACCGTGCAGGCCGCCGACGATGCCCAGCGCAGCGCCGCGCCGGCCCAGCGCGAGAAGCACCTGCGCGCGCTCGGCCAGGCCCGCAATGCCGCACGCGCGGCCATCCGCACGGCGCTGGCGGCGATCGAACGCCTGCTGGCGCAGCACGCGACGATGGAGCGCGAGAGCCTGCTCGGCTCGGCCTACAAGCGGCTGGCGATGATCGAAAGCGATGCCGGCCGCGACGCCGACGCGCTGGCCGCGATCACGCGCATGAAGCGCCACTGCGAAGCCGCCGAAGCCATCGCGCGCGCCAATGCATCGGCCGAAATCTTCTACCCCGCCCTCAACCGCCTGGCCGCCGAACTGGCCAGCGATGCCGCGCGCCCCGGCTGGCCGGGCTTCGAGGCCGGCGCCGTCGCGGCAATTCGCCAGTGCCTGGCCGACAAGACCCGCGACGACCCCGACTTCTGGAGCGTCGTCGGCCTGACCGATCTGCGCCTGTACGAAGCCGTGGCCGCGCACGCGCTGGCACCGCAGGCGGCCTCGCTGATGGCCGAATACACCGAGCTGCAGCGCCGCGTTGCGGCGCCGCGCGACTGGCGCTCGGTGCACGACACAGCGCGTTTCGTGCTCGACCGCTATGCGCGGCGCGCGGCCAGCGCCGCCGAGAAGCAGGCCTGCGCCACGCTGGTGGCCCTGCTCGAGGGCTTTGCCTGGCCGACGGCGGGCTGAAGACAAGGCCAAGGCCCAGCGAACGCATTGCCTTGATCTGTGTCATCGGCGCGGCGCGGCAAGCTGCTACAAAAGGCAGGCCGCTGGCGCTGCCGGCTGCGTCGCCTCACGCCACCCGCATCTGCCGCCCGAAGGTCACCCTTGCCCGCCTGGATCTCGAATGCCGCTGTCTTCGTCGCGTTGCTGCTGGCAGGCACGGCGCTGTTCTTTTTCACGGTGACGCGGGGGGCCTTGCTCGTGCGTGGCGCCCTGGGCGGGCCGGCCGACCGTGCGGCGCATGTCTACCCGATCTACTCGAACAAGCACTTGATCCGGCTGGTCGACTTCCAGCCGCTCATCGCTGCGATCCTGCTGTTTCAGTACGACCGCCTGGTCTCGATCATCACCCGCGGCCTGGGCCAGGCGAGCCTGGCGGGCCAGGACGTGCTGATCACCTCCTGCGCCTTCGGCAACGTGATCCCGCGGGTGGTTGCAGCGGCTGACGGCGTGGGCGCGCGCCGGGTATTGATTGCCGACGTCGTCAAGAACGAACTCGAACACGCCCAGGGCAAGCTGGGTGACGTGCGCGCCGAGCTGGCGTTTCTGCAACAGGACGCCACCGCGATGGACCTTGCCGACGGCTCGGTGGCCGCCAACGTGGTCTTCTTCCTGCTGCATGAACTGCCGCACCCGCTGAAGGCCCGAGTGCTCGGCGAAGCGACCCGCGTGCTGGCGCCGGGGGGCACGCTGTACCTGGCCGAATTCCACCGCCCCGACGCGTGGGTGCTGCGGGCTCTGAGCTGGACCTACTTCAAGGTCTTCGAGCCCTACGGCCTGGCGCTGTGGGACAGCCACGACCCGTTGCATCAGCTCGAGGTGCTGGGCGGTTTCACCTGCGAGCGGCAGACGGTGTTCTTCGGCAATTTCCAGATCATCCGGGCGACGAAGAACCTCGGCCGTTGAGGCGTGGCTTTCGCCTTGCAGGCCGCGCCGGGCGAGACGCCCGGCCCTTCGCCCCGTCCAAGCCGGCGCAGGCCGGCTCGGAGCCGCGGGGCTCGCCTTGCAGGCCGCGCCGGGCGAGACGCCCGGCCCTTCGCCCCGTCCAAGCCGGCGCAGGCCGGCTCGGAGCCGC
>JANOKY010000749.1:0-2044 GCA_031419635.1 Burkholderiales bacterium
ACAAAGCCCCTGGCGCCTCGGTGCTGGCAGGCTGCGCGCCTCGTGCGCTGCGCGTGACCGACCGCCAAAGCGGCGACGGCAAGACCAGCGAGCGCAACGAGTGATGGAAAGCACCGGCCGCGGGACGCAGTGCCCAAGCGCCAGACTCGGTGTTTCCAACGCAATGCTTCATTGGTTTTCGCCAGGGGCCGAACTTATTGTGGACGGTGTTAGGTGGCAAGCATCGTTCCGCCTAAGTAGCCGACCCTCCCGACACCGATACCCGCAGTCTGTCTCCGTCGGCCGGCCGTCGGATTCCCACTTATGGGGGATATCGCAGCGCGTTAGGCGGGCCAAAAATCCCGGCATGAAAGTACCTCCTGTGAATGCCCGCGCACGCGGCGCTGGTGTGGCAATGTCGCCGGTCGGGGTGCAAGCCGTCAAGGCCGGCGTGGTGCCGGCGCTCGATGCCGGGCCGCCGCCGCGCCTGCTCGATCGGGTGCGCCACGCGATTCGCGTGCGCCACTTCGCCATTCGCACCGAGCAGACCTATGTCGATTGGGCGCGCCGGTTCATTCTCTTCCACGGCAAGCGCCACCCTCAGGAAATGGGCGTTGCCGAAGTCGAGGCCTTCCTGACCCACCTGGCGGTGGAGCGCGGTGTGGCGCCAGCAACTCAGTCGCAAGCCAAGGCGGCGCTGCTGTTTCTGTACCGTGAAGTCTTGGGCGAGCAACTGCCTTGGCTCGATGGCGTGGTGTCGGCCAAGGCCTCGCGGCACCTGCCGGTGGTGCTGACGCAGCGGGAAGTCGGCGCGCTGCTGGCCGAGATGTCGGGCACGACGGGTTTGTTGGCGTCGCTGCTCTACGGCACGGGCATGCGTTTGCTGGAAGGCCTGCGCCTTCGCGTCAAGGACATCGAGTTCGAGCGCCGCGAGTTGCTGGTGCGCGACGGCAAGGGTGGCAAGGACCGCGTCACCGTACTGCCAGAGAACATGATCCTGCCGCTGCGCGAGCAGCTGGCCCACGCCCGCGCGCTTCATGAGCGCGACCTGCACGCGGGCCACGGCGCCGTGTGGCTGCCCGATGCGCTTGCCGTGAAGTACCCGCGCGCGGCGCGCGCCTGGGGCTGGCAATGGGCGTTCCCGAGTGCGACGCGCTCGGTCGATCCGCGCAGCGGCACCCCGCGCCGCCACCACCTCAATGAGACGTCGATTCAGAAGGCGGTGGCCGGCGCCGCGCGCCGCGCAGGCATCGACAAGCCCTGCTCGCCGCATGTGTTGCGCCACTCGTTCGCCACCCACATGCTGCAGGCCGGCTACGACATCCGCACAGTGCAGGAACTGCTGGGCCACAGCGATGTGCAGACGACGATGATCTACACCCATGTGCTCAACCGCGGCGGGCGCGGGGTGATGAGCCCGCTCGATCGGATCTGAGTTGAGCGCCGCTGCGCTCAGTCTTCCAACTCGGCCTTGGCCATCTCCACGTCCAGCCGCTCCATCGCGTCGGCCGGCGTGCAGGCCGCGGCGTCGGCGTAGAGCTTCTCGGCCTCGGCCATCTTCTTGTCGCCTTCGAGCATCACCAGCCCGTTGGCGTACTCGACCATCGCAATGGCGCTGGCCGGCGTGAGCTTCAGGGCCTGCTGGAACATCGCCAGCCCGGTGGCCTTGTTCGCACCCTGGGTCTTGCCCAGCAGCGAGCCCACCTTGTCGATCACCTCGGCGTGGAAGGTGCCCAGCGCAATGTGCGCGTCGGCATGCTTGGGCGCCAGCTTGACTGCATTTTCGAGCGCGGTCTTGACCTTCGCGCCCAGGCCCTGCGACAGCGCCTTGGCCACGCTGATGCCCTGGCCATAGCGGCCGGTGGCGTAGGCCATCCAGTAGTGCGCGTTGGGGTTCTTGGGCTCGGCCTCGGCCTGCGCTTCAGCGCGCGCGGCGACTTGCTGGAACATCGCCAGCCTGGTCTTCTCGCTCTTTTCCAGGTAGTTGGCGTAGATCGACTGCGCCTTGTTGGCCACGGTGATGCCGGCAGAATTTCCAGATGACGCGGCTTTCAGGCCGGCGTCG
>JANOKY010000750.1:0-6723 GCA_031419635.1 Burkholderiales bacterium
ACCGGCATGTACATGTCGGCCGCGGCCTTGACCGATTCGACGACGCCGACGATGTCGCCTTTCTTGTAGGTCTTGCCGACCTCGGGCAGCTCGACGAAGACCACATCGCCGAGCGCGTCCTGCGCATGCAGCGTGATGCCGACAACGGCGGCTTCGTGGTCTTCGATGTTGATCCACTCGTGGTCGGTCGTGAACATGGTCGTCATGGGCAGGGACTCCTTGGGTGAGGCTCCCTCCCCCGTTGGGGGAGGGCAGGGTTGGGGGCAGGGGGTCGGTGAAATGTTCGCAAAGAAAAAACGGTCAGCCGCGCACATACCCAGGCGGCACGAACGGCAACTTGGTGACCCGCATCGGTTGCCGCTTGCCGCGCACCTCGGCCTGGACCTCGTGGTTGAGGATGGCGTGGTTGGCCGCCAGGTAGGCCATCGCGATCGGCTGGTTGACGGTCGGTGCCAGCGTGCCGCTGGTGACATGGCCGAGCTTGTGGCCCAGAGCATCCACCAGCACCGCGCCTTCGCGCACGGGGATGCGCTCCAGGCCGAGCAGGCCCACGCGCTTGATCTGCACGCCGGTAGTCAATTGCCCGGCAATCTTGTCGGCACCCGGGTAATGGCCGGCGCGCGCGCCGCCGGGCCGGCGCACTTTCTGGATCGCCCAGGCGAGGCCCGCTTCGACCGGCGTGGTGTGCTCGTTGATGTCGTGGCCGTACAGGCACAGGCCGGCTTCCAGCCGCAGCGTGTCGCGCGCGCCCAGCCCTGCGGGCTTGACTTCGGGTTGCGCCAGCAGCGCTTTGGCCAGTGCGACGGCGGCCTCGGCCGGCACCGAAATCTCGAAGCCGTCTTCGCCGGTGTAGCCGCTGCGCGTGACGAAGCATTCCGCGCCGGCCAGCGTGAACGTGTCGCCGGTCATGAAGGTGAGTTGGGCGACACCCTGGGCCAAGCGCGCCAGCGCCTTCACCGCCTTCTGCCCCTGCAAGGCGAGCAGCGCGCGATCGGGCATTGGCAGCACCTGGCAACGGTGGCCGAGGTGGGCGATCAGGTGCTTGGTGTCGGCCGTTTTGCAGGCGGCGTTGACGACCATGAACAAGTCGTTCGGCCGCCGCGCGATCATCAAGTCGTCGAGGATGCCGCCCGCGGCATTGGTGAACAAGGCGTAGCGCTGCTTGCCCACCGCCAGGTCGATCACGTCGACCGGCACCAGTGTTTCCAGCGCGGCCGCAGCGGCGCTGCCGAGCAAGCGCAACTGGCCCATGTGCGAGACATCGAACAGCGACGCCGATTCGCGGCAATGGCGGTGCTCGGCAATGATGCCGCCGGGGTAGTTGACCGGCATCTCGTAACCGGCGAAGGGCACCATCTTGGCGCCCAGTTCGAGGTGCAGGTCGTACAGCGGCGTGCGCAAAAGGTCGGCGGACATGGCCAAATCTCCCGAGGGCTTCGATACCGCCACTGTAGTGGCGATCAATGGGCCCTCGCTGTCCGCGTTACCTGAGAGATTGGCGGCGCCACTCTTCGAGCGACGACCCGCTTGCCCCTTCGGTGGGCTGCGTCGGGCGCAGCCTCTCTCCAGTGAGGTCACGCCTGCCATTCGGCAAGCGTTTGCCAGTCCTTTTTGCCTGAGCGTTACGCCGCGGTTGTCACACCCCGGCTTCGCCTTCGGCGGCCTGCCCATGATCAAACATCGGCAGGCTCTCTCCTGGCGGGGCGCAGTGTAGCAGCGCAGGCGGCATGGCATCATCGGCCGCATGAGCCAAAGCTTCGGCATGGAAAAGCCAGGCGTGCATGCCCAATCGCTGCACCGTGCGCCGACGCGCTACCTGGTGCTGATCGATGCCGCCGGCAGCGTGGTTGCGCGGCTGTTCCTCGAGTCGCGCGAACAAGTCGCCGAATTCGATGCCGGCACCGAAGAGGTGGTATCGATGACCCAGGGCTTGCAGCCGGCCAAGGGTGCGGCCGGCCCTGAATGGGACCGCGCACTGGACGGCCACAGTGCCGCCGAGCGTGCAGACGCCGACGTCTTCACGCTCGACGTTTAGGCGACGACTTCAACGCGGCGCAGCCGCGCTCACATCCTCGCGCGCATCAGTCGGCGCGGTGCATGCTCGCTGCGCTCACATCCCCGCGTAATTCGGCCCACCACCGCCCTCGGGCGTGACCCAGACGATGTTCTGCGTCGGGTCCTTGATGTCGCAGGTTTTGCAGTGCACGCAGTTCTGCGCGTTGATCTGCAGGCGATCCTTCGATACCTCAGGATGAGCGGGGTCGTCGTCGGTTTTCACGAACTCATACACGCCGGCCGGGCAGTAGCGGGCCTCGGGGCCGGCGTACTTGGCCAGGTTCACCGACACCGGCACCTTGGCGTCGATCAGGGTCAGGTGCGCGGGCTGGTTTTCTTCGTGGTTGGTGTTGCTGATGAAGACCGAGCTCAGGCGGTCGAAGGTCAGCACGCCGTCGGGCTTGGGGTAGGCGATCAGCATGCACTCGGCAGCTGGCTTGAGCATGGCGTGGTCGGGCTGGTGGCGGTGCAGCGTCCACGGCGCGCTCTTGATGCCGAGCTTGGGCAGCAACCAATGTTCGATGCCGGTCATCAAGGCGCCGATGAGGTTGCCCTTCTTGAACCACTGCTTGAAGTTGCGCGCGCCGTTGAGTTCATCCCACAGCCAACTGGCGCGGAAGGCTTCGGGGTAGGCCTTGAGTTCGTCGTGGCGGCGGTCCTGCTTGACGACGGCCTCAAACAGCGCCTCGGCGCAGAGCGTGCCGGTCTTCATCGCGGCATGGCTGCCCTTGATGCGCGCGGCGTTGAGCGTGCCGGCGTCGCAGCCCACCAGCGCGCCGCCGGGGAACACCAGCTTGGGCAGGCTAAGCAGGCCGCCCGCGGTGATGGTGCGCGCGCCATAGCCGATGCGCTTGCCGCCCTCGATGTGCGCGCGGATCGAGGGATGCGTTTTCCAGCGCTGCATTTCCTCGAACGGGCTCAGCCAGGGGTTGCTGTAGTCCAGCCCGGTGACGTAGCCGAGCGTGACCTTGTTGCCGTCCTGGTGGTAGAGAAAACCGCCGCCGTAGGTGCGGTTGTCCATCGGCCAGCCGGCGGTGTGCACCACCAGGCCGGGCTTGGCCTTGGCGGGGTCGATCTCCCACAGCTCCTTGATGCCCAGCGCATAGCTCTGCGGGTCTTTGCCGCCGTCCAGCCGGTAGCGCGCGATGACCTGCTTGCCGAGGTGGCCGCGCGAGCCTTCAGCGAACACGGTGTAGCGCGCGTGCAGCTCCATCCCGAGCTGAAAACCGGCATGCGGCTGGCCATCCTTGCCGACGCCGAGGTTGCCGGTGGCCACGCCCTTGACCGAACCGTCGGCGCCGAACAGCACTTCGGCCGCAGCAAAGCCGGGGAAGATCTCGACGCCGAGCGCTTCGGCCTGCTCGCCCAGCCACTGGGTGACGGCACCCAGGCTGATGACGTAGTTGCCGCCGTTGTGCAGGCAATCGGGGACGAAGAACTCGGGCGTGCGCCAGGCTTTCTTTTCGCCCAGCCACAGCACCTCGTCGCCGACCACGCGCTGGTTCAGCGGTGCGCCGCGCTCGCGCCAGTCGGGGAACAACTCGGCCATCGCGCGCGGGTCCATCACCGCGCCCGACAGGATGTGGGCGCCGGGCTTGGAACCCTTCTCGAGCACCACCACCGAAATCTCCTTGCTCTCGAAGGCGGCAAGCTGCTTCAGGCGGATCGCGCAGGACAGCCCGGCCGGGCCGCCGCCGACGATCACCACGTCATACTCCATCGCTTCGCGCGGGCCGTGCTGGGCGAGGATTTCCTGAGGGGTCATGGAGCGTGCGGGCAGTCGATGGACGCGAGCATTCTAAGAGTGCATCCTGGCTGCGCGATGGCTGCGCGATGGCTGCGTGCTATCGTGAAGCGAAGTTCAAAACGGGAGCATGAGCATGGCCTACCAGATCGACTTGTCCGGCCGCGTGGCCCTGATCACCGGCGCCTCCAGCGGCCTGGGCGCGCAGTTCGCGAAAACGCTGGCCGCGGCCGGTGCCGGCGTGGTGCTGGCGGCGCGGCGCCTCGAGCGGCTGAAGACGCTGCGGGCCGAAATCGAAGCCAACGACGGCGACGCGCATGTCGTTGAAATGGACGTGACCGACCACGACAGCATCCGTGGGGCAATCGCCCACGCCGAAACCGAGATGGGCACGATCGACATCCTGGTCAACAACTCGGGCGTCAGCACGACGCAAAAACTCACCGACGTGACGCCCGAAGACTACGACTACGTGATGAACACCAACACCCGCGGCGCCTTCTTCGTGGCCCAAGAGGTGGCCAAGCGGATGATCGCGCGCAGCAAGGGCGCCGCCCCCGGCACTTTCATCGGCGGGCGCATCGTCAACGTGGCCTCGATGGCCGGCCTGCGCGTGCTCGGCCAGATCGGCGTGTACGCGATGAGCAAGGCCGCGGTGGTGCACATGACCCGTGCGATGGCACTCGAGTGGGGCCGCTACGGCATCAATGTCAACGCGCTGTGCCCCGGCTACATCGACACCGAGCTCAACCACCACCACTGGCAGACCGAGGCCGGGCAAAAGCTCGTGCAAATGACGCCGCGCAAACGGGTGGGCAAGCCGCAGGACCTGGACGTGGCCTTGATGATGCTGTGCGCCAACGAGAGCCATTTCGTCAATGGCGCGGTGCTTGCCGTGGACGACGGATTCGGCGTGTGAGAACCCTGACTCCGCTCGAAGCCCGCGTGCTCGGCGTGCTGGTGGAAAAACAGCACACCGTGCCCGACACCTACCCGCTGTCGCTCAATGCCCTGGTGGCGGGTTGCAACCAGAAGACTGCGCGCGCGCCGGTCATCGAAGCCAGCGACGCCGAAGTGCTGACTGCCGTCGATGGTCTGAAGGGTCTGAGCCTGGTCTTCGAAGGCAGCAGCAGCCGCACGATCAAGTTCGAGCACAACCTGGGCCGCGTGCACGGCGTGCCGGCGCCCGCCGTCGCGGTGCTGGCGGTGTTGATGCTGCGCGGGCCGCAGACCGGCGCCGAACTGCGCCTGAACTGCGAGCGCCTGCACCGCTTTGCCGACATCGCTGAGGTGGAGGCCTGCCTGGACGAACTGGCCGAGCGCTTCCCGCCGCGCGTGGTCAAGCTGCCGCGCGCGGCGGGTGAACGCGAAGCGCGCTGGGCCCACCTGCTGTGCGGCGACGTGGCGCTGCCGTCGGCCCTGGCCGCCACCGATGCACCCGTTGGCGTCAGTGCCGGTGAACTCGCCGCACTCAAGGCCGAACAGACCCGCCTGGCCGATGAAGTTGCCGAGCTGCGCACGCTGGTGCAGCGGCTGGCCCAGGAACTCGGCTTTGACACGAATTGAACTGCGATGCGCTTCGAACTGCCCGAACAGAAAAAACTCACCCACCAGACGGTCATGCCGATCCGCTGGGGCGACATGGACGTGATGGGTCATGTCAACAACACGCTCTACTTCCGCTACATGGAAATCGTGCGCCTGGAGTGGCTGTTCAAGATCGGCGCGCCGGTCAAGCCCGAGGGCCAATCGGCGGTGATCGTCAACGCGTTCTGCAACTTCATCCGCCAGCTCGAGTTCCCCGGCGATGTGCTGGCCAAGCACTACGTGGCCAACCCCGGGCGCAGCAGCTTCGATACGTTCATCACCCTGGAGCGCAGCGACGCGCCCGGCGTGATCTACGCCGAAGGCGGCGCGACCACGGTCTGGACCGACTTCAAGGCGCAGAAATCGGCGCCGCTGCCGGAGTGGCTGCGCGCGCTGGTGAGCTGAGCGGCGGGTCGCGTGCCGCAGGCGGGGCCGCTGCCCGGGCCACCGCTGCGCCGAGTTCGATCACCGCCAGCGCGTAGTAGCTCGACCAGTTGTAGCGGGTGACGGCGTAGAAGTTGCTCGTTCCCGCGACATAACTTGGCGCCGCGTTGCCGTTCTGCAATTCAACCAGCGCGAGCAGGCCTTCATGGATTTGCGCCGCGGGCTCCAGCTCGGCGCCGTGCTCGGCGAACTGCGCGGCGGTGAAGCTCGGGACGATGTCGGGCACCAGCAGCGTGGCGCGGTCGACCACTTCCACCGGCGCGGCCACGCTGTAATGCGTCGGCAGGCCGCGTTGCCAGCCGAACGCGGCCAGGTAATGCGCCACGCTGCCGATCACGTCGGCGGCGTTGTCGGTGCGGATCAGGTCGATGCGGCCGTCGTCGTCGAAGTCGACGGCATAGTGGTTGATGCTGCCGGGCATGAACTGCGGCAGCCCGACGGCGCCGGCAAACGAGCCCATCACGCTTTGCGGGTCGCGGCCTTCGCGGTGGCACCACAGCAGCAGCTCTTCGAGCTGCTCGCGAAAGAACGGTGCGCGGTCACGGCGGCCGGCGGGGAAGTCGAAGCTCAAGGTGGCCAGCGCATCGAGGGTGCGGAAGTTGCCCATCACGCGGCCGTAGAAAGTTTCCACGCCGACGATGCCGACCACTATTTCCGGCGGCACGCCCCAGCGCTCTTCGGCCTGCGCCAGCCAGGCCCGGTTGGCGCGCCAGAAGGCGACGCCGGCAGCGATGCGTTCGCGTTCGATGAAACGCGCGCGGTAGGCGGCCCAGTTCTTCGCCGTGCCGGCCGGCGGCGGCATGATCGCGCGCGCGGCGGCGACCACATAGCGCGCTTGCGAGAGTTGCTCGCGCACCCAGGCGACGTCGAGATCGGGGTTGCGCTCGGCCACC
>JANOKY010000751.1:0-4114 GCA_031419635.1 Burkholderiales bacterium
CCCCGAAGACCGGCGCCGCCAGGGTTTCGTGGCCGCGCACAGCGTGGCGGAGAACATCCAACTGCCGGTGCTCGACAAGCTCAGCAAGTACTCCTGGATGCTGACCGACAAGGCCAGGCAGCATGCCGACAGGCTGATCAAACGGCTGCGCGTCAAGACCGCTTCGCCGGACAGCCCGATCAGCACGTTGTCGGGCGGCAACGCGCAGAAGGTGGTGATCGCCAAGTGGCTCGGCAACGACCCCGACGTGCTGGTGCTCGACGAGCCCACCGCCGGCATCGACATCGGCAGCAAGGGCGAGATCGTGGCACTGATCCGCGAACTCGCGCAGCAAGGCAAGGGCATCCTGATCCTGTCGTCGGAGCTGGCCGAACTGCTCGCCGCGAGTGACCGCATCGTGGTGATGTCCAACGGCCAGTTGGTGCGTGACATTCCGCGCAGCGAACTCGATGCGGTGATGGCGGCCTCAATCGATCCCGCCGAGCGCTTGCAGCTCGCCGAGCGCTACTTGCAGATGGCGCTGCAGAACCGGGCGCAGGTCTATGCCAAGTCGCACAGCGTCGGCCCGCACGGCGAGGCGCCCGCATTGGCGGCGAACGTGCAGCTCAGCGACGCTGAGTTCGCCGCGATCAAGGCCATGCGAGCCAAGGCGGCGATCGTGATGCACTACACCGGCAACGCCTGGTCGAATGCGCAGGTCGCAGGGCTCAAGGCCCAGTTCAACGCCATGGGCATCGAGGTGGTCGCCGTCACCGACGCCGGCTTCAAGGCCGAGCAGCAGATCGCCGACATCCAGGCCGTGCTGAGCCGCGACCCGCAGATCATCGTGTCCATCCCGACCGACCCGGTGGCAACCGCCGGCGCCTACCGCAAGGCGGCCGAGCGCGGCGTCAAGCTGGTCTACATGGACAACGTGCCCAAAGGGCATGTGGCCGGGCGCGACTATGTCAGCGCCGTCTCGTCCGACAACCACGCCAACGGTGTCACCTCGGCGCAGTTGATGGCGCAGGCGCTGGGTGGCCAGGGCGAGATTGCGCTGGTGTTCCACGCGGCCGACTTTTCCGTCACACAGCAGCGCCACGAGGCCTTCAAGAAGACCATGGCCGAGCACCACCCCGGCATCCGCATCGTGGCCGAACAGGGCATCACAGGGCCCGACTTCGCGGCTCAGGGGCGCCAAGCGGCGGCGGCGATGCTGGCCTCGCACCCCACGCTCAAGGGCATTTGGGCGGTGTGGGACGTGCCCGCCGAAGGCGTGCTCGCCGCCGCACGCGCGGCCGGGCGCACCGACCTGGTCGTCACCACCGTCGACCTGGGTCGGGCGGTGGCCGAAGACATGGCCCGCGACGGCAACGTCAAGGGCGTGGCGGCCCAGCGGGCCTACGACCACGGCCAGACCGAAGCGCTGCTGGCCGGCTACGGCCTGCTCGGCAAACCGGCGCCGGCCTATGTGGCACTGCCGGCGCTGCCGGTGACCAAGGAAAACGTTCTCGACGCGTGGCAGATCGTCTACCGCGACAGCGCGCCGAAACTCGAACAGAACCTACGCCAAGGAGACTTTTCATGAGCAGCTCGACCCGGGCCGCACGACCGTCCCCGCTCAAAGCGTTGGCGGCCACCTGGCGCCAATACGTGATCTATCTCGGCTTCGTCACCATCTTCGTGATCTTCTCGTTCGCGTTGTTCGACAAAGGCTTTCTCGACCCGAACAACCTGCTCAACATCATCCGCCAGACGGCGATGATCGCGGTGATGGCCGTGGCCATGACCTTCGTGCTGGCCGCCGGCGAGATTGACCTGTCGATCGGCGCGGTGGCCGGGCTGACCACCGTCACCACCGCGATGGCCATCGACGCGGCCGGGCCCTTCGTGGGCGTGTGCGCGGGCCTGGCCACCGGGCTGGCGGTGGGCATCTTCAATGGCCTGCTGACCACCAAGATCGGCATCCCGTCCTTCCTGACCACGCTGGCCATGCTCGGCATCGCCAAGGGCGTGGCGATGTGGATCAGCGGTACGGCTGCCATCCCGATCCTGGCGCCGACCTACTCCTACATCTTCGGCGGCGGCAACATCGGGCCGGTGCCGACGCTGCTGGTGTGGATGCTGCTGTTCGGCGTGGCCGGCCACGTGGTGCTGCGGCGCACCGGCTTCGGCCGCCGCGTGCTGGCCACCGGCGGCAACGAGACGGCGGCGCGCTACAGCGGGGTCGACACACGCGGGGTCAAGATGCGCGTGCTGATCATCTCCAGCATGGCGGCTGCGGTGGCCGGCATGCTGTATGCCGGGCGATTGCAGTCGGGGCGTTTCCAGCTCGGCGAGGGCGACGAGTTGTCGGTCATCGCCGCGGCCGTGCTCGGCGGCACCAGCCTGTTCGGCGGCGCCGGCACGGTGGTGGGAACCATCATGGGCGCGCTGATGATCGGCATGATCAACAACGGCCTGATCCTGATGGGGCTGGAATTCAGCCAGCAACTGATTGCCCGTGGCGCCATCATCATCCTTGCCGTCGCGCTGAGCCAGCAAAAGCGCTGAAGCGCAACCCACTACTCACCCCAAGGCAGAACCACCATGAAACCAGGTTGCACCATCATCGGCAACATCTACGGCCGGCCGGAAAAGCGCGAGGCGCTGCTCGCGCTGCTGCAGACCTTCATCATGCCGACACGGCAGGAGCCGGGCTGCATCGAGTACCAGTTTCACGTCAGTGCCGAGGATCCGAACCACTTCATGTTCTACGAGAACTGGGACAGCCGCGAAGTGCTCGCGCAGCACATCGCGATGCCTTACATCCAGCCCATCATCGAACGTGAGCACGAGTTGCTGGCGCGTCCGGTTCACATCGTCCACTACGAGATGCTGGCACCGCTGCAGGCCGTGCACCCCACCGATGTGCCTGGCGGCACGACCCGTGCTGGCCGCTGAGGCGCGGCACCGGCGTCGTGCCGGTGCACCACAGAACCAGCAAGGAAGCTGACGTGTCCATTATCGAAATCGCCAGACGCGCCGGTGTCTCCACGGCGACGGTATCGCGTGTCATCAATGACAGCCTGGTCGTGCGGCCGGAAACGCGTGAGCGCGTCCAGGCGGTGATCGCCGAACTGGGCTACCGCGCCAACTTCCTCGGCCGCAGCCTGCGCACCGCGCAGAGCCGTCTGCTGCTGACCATGGTGCCGGACTTCGGCAACCCCTTCTATGCCGAGATCGTGCGTGGCATCGACAGCGTGGCGCGTGTCGAGGGCTACCACGTGCTGCTGTGCGACACGAGCTCGGGCATGTCGGCGGACCGCACCTACTTCGACCTGCTGCGCAACCGGCAGGCCGATGGCGCGATCTGTCTCGACCCCGACACCATCCAGCAAAAGCTGCGCAGCGAAACCGGCGAACTGTGCTGGGTCGCGTGTTGCGAATTCGACCCCGACGGCGACGTGCCCTACGTGGGCATCGACAACGCCAAGGCAGCCTTCGATGCGGTGACCTACCTGGCCGGTCGTGGCCGCCGCCGCATCGCCTTGCTCAACAGCGACGAGCGGTTCCTGTACTCGCGCCAGCGCCGTCAGGGGTACTTCGACGCACTGCGCGCCGCCGGGCTCGAGCCGCTGACCGGTGGCGACCTCACCGCCGATGGGCTGAGCTACGACTGCGGCCGCCAGGCGATCACCGCGATGTGGGCCAGCGGCGTGCGCCCGGATGCGATCTTCGCCGTGTCGGACACGCTGGCAATCGGTGCGATGCACGGGCTTCGCGATGTCGGCCTCACGGTGCCGGACGACGTGGCCGTGGTGGGCTTCGACAACATCCAGCTCTGCACCATGGTCCAGCCCGAGCTGAGCACCGTGGCGCAGCCGATGCATGAACTCGGCGTCACGGCGGCGAAGTTGCTGATGCAGCGCATGCGCCAGCCCGAGGCCGAAGTCGACGGCGTGATCCTGGGCCACGAACTGGTCATCCGCGGTTCGACCTGAACTGATGACCTGCATCACCACCTGATCCACCAACAAGATTTCCCGCCATGAAAACACTGCAAGGCCCCGCCATCTTCCTGGCCCAGTTCCTGGGCGATGCTGCGCCCTTCGACACGCTGCCCAAGCTCGCGCGCTGGGCGGCGAGCCTGGGC
>JANOKY010000752.1:0-10021 GCA_031419635.1 Burkholderiales bacterium
CCGGCCTTCGTGAAGGCGGTGCAGGACAAGACCGGCGCAGTCGAAGAGCGCTGGGCCACCGCCGCCGAGGCCAAGGGCCTGAAGGACGCGAAGAAGGTGCTGGCCGAGTTCCGCGCCGAGATCAAGAAGCTCGAGAAGTGATTTTTTGATGCCGCTCGCGGCGCTCAAGCGCACGCTCGAAGCACTTTGTGGCGCGCTGGCCGCGGCGGCGCTGTTCGGCATCATGTGGTTAACGCTGGTCGACGTCGGCGGGCGCAAGTTGATCAGTACCTCGGTGCCGGGCTCGCTCGAGCTGACGGAGATGCTGATGGTGCTGGTGATCTTTGCCGGCCTGCCGCTGGTGTCTTTGCGCGGCGAGCATGTGGTCTTCGATTCACTCGACCCGCTGCTCGAGCGCTGGGTCCGGCGGGCACAAGGCTTCGTGGTCGAGTTGCTGTGTGCCGCGGCGCTGGCCGGCGTGGCCTGGCTGATGTGGGTCAAGGCCGGCAACATGATGGAGTACGGCGACACCACCGCGCAGCTCAAGATCCCGCAGGGCCCGTTCGTCTATGTCATGAGCGTTCTGTGCGCGCTGACGGCGCTGGTGCACCTGTTGCTGATCTTCGCGCCGACCAGCCACCATCATCCGGGTGTCGACGACGTCGGCGGCACGCTGTGACCGAGTCCCTGCTCGGCTTCGGCGCGATCTTCCTGCTCGCGCTGATGCGCGTGCCGCTGGCCTTTGCGATGGGCTTTGTCGGCTTCATCGGGCTGGGGCTGATGCGCGGCTGGCCGGCCACCGCGGCGGGTGCGGCGCAGGTGGTTTACGAGACCGGCTTTGCCTACACCCTGAGCGTGGTGCCGTTGTTCATCCTGATGGGCAACTTCGTCGCCCGGGCCGGGCTGGCGCAGGAGCTGTTCCGCGCCGCCTACTCGTTCGTCGGCCATGTGCGCGGCGGCTTGGCGCATGCCACCGTGCTGGCCTGTGCCGGCTTCGGCGCGATCTGCGGCTCGTCGATCGCCACCGCGGCGACGATGGCCAAGGTGGCGTATCCGTCGATGAAGAGGCTCGGCTATGCCGACTACCTCAGCACCGGCGTGATCGCCGCCGGCGGCACGCTGGGGATCATGATCCCGCCGTCGACGATCATGGTCATCTACGGCATCGTCACCGAAACCCACATCGGCAAATTGTTCGCTGCCGGTGTGCTGCCCGGCCTGCTGTGCGCGGCGATGATGATGGGCGCGGTGGTCTACATCACCTGGCGTGACCCCGCCGCCGGCCCGGCCGGCGAGCGCACCTCGTGGCGTGGCCGCCTGGAGGCGGTGCGCAACATCTGGGGCGTGGCCCTGCTGGTGCTGCTGGTGCTGGGCGGCATCTACGGCGGCGTGTTCACCGCCACCGAGGGCGCCGGCATCGGTGCCTCGGGCGCCTTCTTCTTTGCCCTGGCGCGCGGCGCACTGACGCCGCGGGTGGTGTTCGAGATCCTGGTCGAGAGCGCACGCACCACGGCGATGCTGTTCACGATCCTGATCGCCGCGATGATGTTCGCCAACTTCGTCAACTTCACGACGATGCCGGGCGACCTGAAGGACTGGATCCTGCACCTCGGCCTGCCGCCGCTGGCCATCGTCGGCGCGATGATGGTGATCTACGTGGTGCTGGGCACCATCATGGAAGAGCTGTCGATGGTGCTGCTGACGATTCCGGTGTTCTTCCCGATCGTCGTGCAGCTCGGCTTCGACCCGGTGTGGTTCGGCGTGCTGATCGTGCTGGTGGTGCAGATCGGGCTGATCTCGCCGCCGGTTGGCATGAACCTGTTCGTGCTGAACTCGCTGCTCAAGGGGGTGGCGCTGGCGCAGATCTTCCGCGGTGTGTGGATGTTCGTGGTGGCGCTGGTGGTGGCCCTGTTCGTGGTGCTCGAGTTCCAGCCGCTGGCACTCTGGTTGCCGGGGCTGATGAGGTAGCAGTGGGCGGCGGGGTGCCGGTGGCCCGGCCTTGCGCTGGATCAACCCGGGCCGGGGCCTACGTAATTTCCACTGCCCGCGCACAGCGCGGCGCCCTAGCATCGGGCCACCCCATTTGGCCCGAGCTCGACCCCAGCTCACACCCGGAGACACCGATCATGAAACGCACCCTGCTGGCCACCGCCGCATTGCTCGCCGCCACCGCGGCCCTCGCCGACTACCCCGAAAAGCCGATCACCCTGGTGGTGCCTTTCGCCGCGGGCGGCCCGACCGACAAGGTCGCGCGCGACCTGGCCGAAGTGCTGCGCAAGGGTCTGAACAACCAGACCGTGGTGATCGAGAACGTCGGCGGCGCCGGCGGCACGCTGGGCGCCGGCAAGGTGGCCAAAGCCAACCCCGACGGATACACCCTGCTGCTGCACCACATCGGCATGGCGACCTCGCCGGCGCTGTACCGCAACATGCCGTACAAGACGCTCGACGACTTCGAGTACCTGGGCATGGTCAACGAAGTGCCGATGACCCTGATCGGCCGCCCCACGCTGCCGGCCAACAACTACGCCGAACTGGTGAAGTGGCTCGAGGCCAACAAGGGCAAGATCAACCTGGCCAATGCCGGCCTGGGCGCCGCTTCGCACCTGTGCGGCCTGCTGTTGCAGCAAAGCCTGAAGATTGACATGACCACGGTGCCGTACAAGGGCACCGCCCCGGCGATGACCGACCTGCTCGGCGGCCAGGTCGACATCATGTGCGACCAGACCACCAACACCAGCAGCCAGATCGAAGGCGGCAAGGTCAAGGCCTACGCCGTGACGACGATGAAGCCGCTGACGACGCCCGCGCTGGCCAAGCTGCCGACGCTGGATGCCTCGGGTCTGAAGGGCTTCAACGTCAGCATCTGGCACGGCCTGTATGCCCCCAAGGGCACGCCCAAGGCGGCGCAGGACAAGATCAACGCCGCGCTGCGCGCCGCGCTGAAAGATCCCGAGTTCATCAAGCGCCAGGAAGCGCTGGGTGCGGTGGTCATCACCGACGCGCGCCTGGGCCAGGCCGAGCACAAGAAGTTCGTCGAGGCCGAGATCAACAAGTGGGGCCCGGCGATCAAGGCGGCCGGGCAATACGCGGATTGAAGGGATTGGACGCTTCGCTGAATTCCAGCGGGCCGCCTTTGGCGGCCCTTCTCTTTGACAGCATCACCGAAGCGGTTGGCATCGCTGCCGGGCGCATCGTCGTCAGCGGCTCGCACGGCGGCGTCAGCTCCGCGCGCTATGCGCTACAGGCCGCGCCGCGGCTGGCGGTCTTCAACGACGCCGGTGTCGGCAAGGACGGCGCCGGCATCGCTGCATTGGCGTTGCTTCAAGCCGCGGGCATGGCGGCTTGCACCGTGGCGCACAGCAGCGCGCGTATCGGCGATGCGCGGTCGACGATGGACGACGGTGTGATCTCGCACATCAACGGCAGCGCCGCTGCGCTCGGCCTGCAAGCCGGCGTGCGCTTGCAGGACGCGCTGGCGTCGCTGCGCTAGCGCGGCCTCACGCTGGCCGTCTGCTCAACTGGCCAGCAGTTGGCACCGAGTCATTTTCGGCGCGTCCCGAGTTCTGGCGCCCACACGCGCAAGGCGCAGTGCAGAGCAGCGAGTTTGAATTCGTTGTCGGTGCTCAGAAGTGTCAGATCGTGTCGAATGCATCGCTGAGCGAGCAACGCGTCGATCGTGCCGACTTGAATACCTGCTCTTCGACACGTGTTCCGGAGATCGGCGGCTGCGACATGGTCTTCGCGATCAGGTTGCAGCAAAGGAAGCGATGCGAAGCGCTCAATGATCTGCTCGTGCGACTTTGGTCCGGAAAATCCCTGAAGCAATTCCTGGAGAACCAGCCCGGTCGTGACGACGACATCGGCGCCCATGAGGGCGTCCTTAAGTTGATGAACTTCAGGTTCAGAGGCTGAAGCATCGCGGCGCAAGGCGAGCGACCAAACGCGCGTGTCAACCAGTAGAGCTTGACGGTAGCACTAGCGCGCCATCGAGACTACCGAGGCCGGCACCACTTTCGTCGAAATGCTGCGCGTCATCGGTGTCCGTGCCTGGCCACAGATGCGACCCGCACAATCCGATCCATCGCGAGGGCCTGAACATGTCGCTGCGCACGCTGCAAATCGATGACCAGTTATTCCAGTACGTGCTCGCCCATTCGGTGCGCGAGCACCCTGCGCAGGCGGCGCTGCGCGAGGCCACGCGCAGCCACCCGCATGCCGGCATGCAGATCTCGGCCGATCAGGGCCAGTTCATGGCCTTGCTGGTCAAGCTGCTCGGGGCGCGGCGCACGATCGAGATCGGCACCTTCACCGGCTACAGCGCTCTCGCCGTGGCGCTGGCCCTGCCCGACGATGGCCGCGTGCTGGCCTGCGACATCAGCGACGAATTCACGCGCATCGGCCGGCCGTTCTGGCAGCAGGCCGGCGTGGCGCACAAAATCGAGCTGGTGCTGGCGCCCGCGCTGGAAACGCTCGACGCGCGGCTGGCCGCTGGCGAGGCGGGCCGCTACGACTTCGCCTTCATCGACGCCGACAAATCGAACTACGACCCCTACTACGAGCGATGCCTCGCGCTGGTTCGTGCGGGCGGCTTGATCGCCTTCGACAACATGCTGTGGGGCGGCGCGGTGGTGCGCCCGGCCAAGGATGCCGACACCGCCGCCTTGCAGGCGCTGAACGCGAAGCTCCAGCGCGACGAGCGCATCGACCACGCCCTGTTGACCGTTGGCGACGGCCTGGCGCTGGCGCGCAAGCGCTGAGCGCCGCCGCGGCGTGTACCCTTCGGCCGGGCGCGGGGGGCCGCGCGCGGAGAAGCGATGCCCGACCCGAAGTTGATCCTCGACCATGTGTACGACCACGAGGCCGCGCAACCTGACCGGGTTTTCCTGACCCAACCCATCGGCGGCGGCGCGCAAGTCGATTACACCTGGGCGCAAACGCTCGACGAAGCGCGGCGCATGGCGGCGCACTTGAAGAGCCTGGGCTTTGCGCCCGGCGCGCGGATCGCGCTGCTGACGAAGAATTGCGCTCACTTCTTCATCGCCGAGCTGGCGATCTGGATGGCCGGCGGCACCACGGTGGCGATCTTCCCGACCGAGACCGCCGACACGGTGCGCTACGTGCTCGAACACAGTGAAGCAAGTCTGTTGTTCGTCGGCAAGCTCGACAACGCAGCCCCTGCCTCGGCCGTGCCGGCCGGCCTGCCGTGCATCGGGCTGCCGCTGGCACCGCCGACCGCGCGGTTGCCGAACACCGAGCGCTGGGACGACGTCGTTGCGCGCACCGCGCCCCTGCCCGGCCGGCCGCAGCGCGCCGCCGACGACCTGGCGATGCTGTGCTACACGTCGGGCTCGACCGGCCAGCCCAAGGGCGTGATGCACAGCTTCGGCCGCATCACGCAGGCGGTGCAATGCGCCATCGACGACCCGCAGTTGCGCCTGCCCGAAGGGGTGCCGCGGCGCACGCTGTCATACCTGCCGCTGGCGCACATCTACGAGCGCGCGGTGGTCGAATGCCGCAACCTGATGGCCGGCGATGGCCAGGTTTTCTTCAGCGAATCGCTGGACACCTTCATCGCCGACCTGCAGCGCGCCAAACCCACCGTGTTCGTCTCGGTGCCGCGGCTGTGGCTGAAGTTCCAGCAGGGCGTGTTGCAGAGGATGCCGGCCGAGCAGCTCGACGCGCTGCTGGCCGACCCGGCCACGGCGCCTGCCGTGGGCCGCAAGGTGCTCGCCAGCCTGGGCCTGGACGAAGTGCGCCTGGCCGCCAGCGGCGCCGCGCCGATCCCGCCCGCGCTGCTGGCCTGGTACCGGCGCCTGGGCCTGTACCTGGTGGAAGGCTACGGCATGACCGAAGACTTCGCCTACTCGCACCGCACCACGCGCGAGTTGAATGCCGCCGGCCATGTCGGCGTGGCCTGCCCCGGCGTACAGGTGCGCATCGGCGACGATGGCGAGGTGCTGATCAAGTCACCGGGGCAGATGGTCGGCTACTACAAGCAGACCGAGTTGAATGCGCAGTGCTTCACCGCCGACGGCTACTTTCGCACCGGCGACCTGGGCGAGCTGGCGGCCGATGGCCAATTGAAGTTGACCGGCCGCGTGAAGGAGTTGTTCAAGACCAGCAAGGGCAAGTACGTGGCGCCGGCACCGATCGAGACGCGCCTGATGGCCCACCCGCTGGTCGAGCAGGCAATCGTCTCGGGTGTCGCGCAGCCGCAGCCCTATGCGCTGCTGGTGCTCGCGGAAAGCCTGCGGCCGCAACTTGGTGATGCCACTGTGCGGGCGCGTGTCGAGGCCGAACTCGCGCAGTTGTTCGACAACGTCAATGCCGGCCTGGCGCCGCACGAGCGCCTGCACCGGCTGGTCGTGGCGCGCGAGCCGTGGTCGATCGAGAACGGCTGCCTGACGCCGACGATGAAGATCAAGCGCGGCCGCATCGAAGCCAGCGCGGCAACGCAGGTCGACGGCTGGTATGCCGCAGCGGGCACTGTGGTCTGGGCCTGAGAGACCGAGCCGAGCCGGCCTACTTCAGCACCTGGCTCGCATCGGCCGCCGCGGTCAGCGCATCGGCATCGGCCTGCAGCAGGAAGCCGCGCGCCACAGCCTGGACACCGGCCGCGGCCACCGCCGCGACATAGCCGGCATGCGTGCCATAGCGCTCGGCCAGTGACAGGCGCGGGTCGTTGTTGGCCTGGCGCTCGGCCTTGGTCTTGGCAAACGGCAGCATGCCGCCGGTGTAGTCGCAGATCTGGTCCTTGTGGAACGGGCGCGCGCCGTTGGCGGTGACGTTCCAGCCCAGGTAGGTGCCCAGCGGCGCGCTGGTCAGCACGACGGGCACACCGCCGACTTCGTTGCCGTCGGCATCGACGCGCGGCACCAGCATCTTGATCGCCTGCTTGATCGGCGGCGGCGCGTTGGTGGGCACACCCGAGGCATCGGAGTAGTTGAAGTCGGGGCCCCAGTCGTAGTCGAGCACTGGCATGATGAAGTCGGCCTCGGGGATCGTGCTGCGCAGGCCCGGGATCGTTGGGAAGCCCATCGCCGACTTGTTTGAATCGACCAGGTCAGGCGTGTTCTTTCCGCGCGCTTGCTGGCCGTCGCCCTTCTTGCCATTCAGCGTCGGGTAGACGCTGTCGGGCGGCAACGCGCCTTGCATGACCCAGTTGCGGAAATGCAGCCGCAGCGCATTGACGGTCTGCGTGTGCGGTACCGGGTTGGCCGCCAGCACGCCGGTGCCGAAGTTGTTGCCGGGGCAATTGGGCGGCGCCAGCAGCGAGCCGGCCAGGCTGGTGTTGAAGATGGCGCCACCCGTGGCATTGTTGTTGCCGCCGCCATGCGTCGTGCTGGCGAGGTAGTAGCGGCGCACATTGGCCGGCAGCGGGATGTCGTTCTTGGCGTCGGTGCCGACCCATTCGGGCGTCAGCTTCAGGGCCCAGACTTCCGCTGAACCAAAGTGTTCGATCACCTTCGGACAGGTGTTGCTGGCCTCGCAGCGGTCGAGGATGCCCGCGGGCGGCAGGCCACGCACATGGTCGGGGAACTTGTGCCACCACTGCGGGCCTTCGCTGCCGGCCTGGTACAGCTCGAGCACGCCGTCGGGCTGGGCCCAGCGGAAGTTCAGCGCGACGCGCCGGCCGGCGATGATCGGCCACATGCCGTCATGCACCTGGGCGCCGCCTTCGGCCTGGTTGAAACCCAGGTGCAACCAGCCGCGCAGGAAATTGCCTGATTGCGACACGCCGCGGCCGATGCTGTGCGTGACGCGCTGGGCCACCGGGTTGGCGGTGCCGACGTCATCCGCCGCCGCGGTCTTGAAGAAGTGGCCGACATCGCGCCAGGCGGCGAAGCCGGCGCCGAGCACATACGGGTCCTTGGCCTTGAAGCTGACCATGTACAGCTTGCTGGCGTCGAAGCCGCCCTTGACGCAGATCTGCGTGGCATCGGGCGTGCCGGGGAAGGGCACCGCCACGCTGCACTTGGCCCAGGCCCAGTCGGTGCTCGGCACCACGGCTTCGCCGAGGGCGGTGCCGTCTTGCAGCTCGCCGGTGCGCGTGACGAGTTTGGCTTGCGTCGTGTCCAGCGATGCCGGCTTGTACGGCACCGGGTTGGCCTGCACGACCAGCGATTGCGAGGCCACGCCGGCACGGTTGACGATGCGGCCAAAGACGTTGCCGATGACGGTCGAGCCATCGGCATTCTTGGCCACCGGCACCTGCACGAAATGCCGCCCGCCGACCAGCATGGTGGCGCGCACGGCGGTGCCGTTGTTGGCGTCGATAGCGGAGTTGTCGCCCTGCCAGGCGCTGGCCAGGCCGATGTCGCCGAGGTTGCGCTCGGTCACCACGATGGTCGTCGATGAGCCGCGATTCGGTACGTCGTGCCAGAGCAGGCCGCTGGCCTGGTTCAGGTCGACCGGCTTGGTCAGCACGAAGCTGGCGGTGTAGCGCACCAGGCCATCGGCGCTCTTGCCGAGTTCGATGTCCTGGATGATGGCGTTGGCTGCATCACGCGGGTCGAGCTCGCCGAAGGCGCGGCCGGAGATCTGTTCGTAGGCGAGCGATTGGCCGGTGGCCGCGAGCGGCTTGACGTCGTCGATGACGATGCGGGTGACGCGGGCAGCGGCGGGCAGCGACATGGCGGCCAGCGCGCTGGCGGCGGCCAGGGCGCGCAGCGTGCGGCGCAGCATGGTGTGGATCGGACGCGGGGCCATCGTTGTCTCCGGTTGTCGCAAGTGAAGGCAACGAGCGTGGGCGGCTGGGGCGCGCAGGGCAAGCGCGTGTTCCCGCGTGTTGGGCGAACTGCGGATGGAGTCAGAGGGGTTGCTCCGGCTCGCGGTTGGTTTGGGGCGAGTTCACCCCCATCCCGGCCTTCCCCCGTTGAGGGGGAAGGAGAAATGCGGGTCAGGCTTCGAACTGGGTCATCAACTTGCCGGCCAGGAGCGCGTTGGCGAGCAGGCCTTTGCCATCGGCCACCTGCGCACCGTTGACCCAGACGCCGTGCACGCCGATGGCATCGGTGGTCAGGCGCGGTGCGCCGCCGGGCAAGTCGTGGACGCGGCGCTTGGGGCCGCGGCCAACCGTCTTTGGATCGAACAGCAGCAAGTCCGCCGCATAACCCTCGCGCAGCAGGCCGCGGCCTTGCATGCCGAACAGCATTGCGCTCTGGCTAGTGAGGCGACGTACGGCTTCGGGCAGGCCCATCGCGCCGCGCTCGCGCACCCAGTGGCCCAGGAGGTGCAGGCCGAAGCCGGCGTCGGTGAAGAAGGTCAGGTGCGCACCGGCGTCGGACAGCGAAACGATGCTGTGCGGGTGGTTGAGCATCGCGGCGACAGCCCCCTCGTCGCTGTTGAGCAGTTGCGCGGTGAAGGTGGTGCGCAGGTCCTCGGCCAGCGCCAGGTCGAGCATCGTGTCGAGCGGATCGCGGCCATGCTCAGCGGCGATGTCGGCGATCGATCGCTGTTCGAGCGCACGGTGCTGCGGCTCGGCGGCCTCGACCACATGCACCTTGTGCCACTCGGCGTTGAAGAGGCGGAACACGGCCGGTGCAGCCAGCTCGGCGCGCACGGCGTCGCGAAAACGCTTGTCGGCGAGCACGGCTTTCAACGCCGCGCCCTGCACACCCAGCGCCGGCTTCCAGCTCACCAGGCCTTCGACCGGGTACGGTGACGCGAGCGTGAAGTCCATCGTCAGCGGGCAGCACGAGACCTGGCCGATCAGCTTTCTGCCGCGCTGGTTGGCGGCCGTGATCGCGTCGAGATCTTTGAACACCGCGCCCGGGTTCATCGGGTTGTGCAGCAGTGCGGCGATCATCACCGGCCGGCCCGAACGTGCCGACATTTCTTCGAGCAATGACACCGGCATCTGCCCGCCCTTGGTGACCATGTAGACGCCGCCGCCCGCCTGGCCCATGGCCTCGATCAGCGCGATGTGCTCGGCGTCGTTGGCCAGCCGCGAGGGCATCGGCACGCCGCCTTCGCCGTTGTGCGCCGGGCTGGTGCTGCTGGCAAAACCGACTGCGCCCGCGGCCATCGCCTCGCGCAC
>JANOKY010000753.1:0-2180 GCA_031419635.1 Burkholderiales bacterium
GTTCGGCGAGATGGAGAGCAAGGACGACCTGAAACGCCGCATCGACGAGGCCGCCCAATTCGCCCCGCTCGAGCAACTGGCACTGAGCCCGCAGTGCGGGTTTTCCTCTACCGTGCATGGCAATAACATCGCGGTCGAAGCCCAGCGCGCCAAACTGCGGATGGTGGTCGAGACGGCCGCCGAAGTGTGGAGAGATTGACCCACCCCCGAAGCGACTGCGCCGCTCCCCCTCAAGGGGGCACCGCCAGCGGCCCGGCAGAGCCGGTTCCGCGGCGATTGCTTGAACAATTCCACCCGCCCTAAGGAGACTTATCACATGAAACACCTCGCTCTTGCTCTGGCCGTGCTTGCGATGACCTTGCCCGCCACGGCGCAGGAAGTGACACTCAAGTTTCACCACATCTGGAACCCTCAGGCGATGGCCTCGGTGCAGGTGATCGGGCCCTGGTGCGACAAGGTCGCCAAGGAATCGGCCGGCAAGCTGAAGTGCCAGATCCTGCCGGCGATGAGCGGCGGCGGCACCCCGCCGCAACTGGTCGACCGCGTGAAAGACGGCGTCGATGATCTGGTGATCACCCTGCCCGGCTACACCGCCGGCCGCTTCCCGACCACCGAAGTCTTCGAGCTGCCGTTCATGACCAACTCGGCCGAGGTCGGCGCCCGCGCCACCTGGGACTACATCAACAAGTACTCGCTGAAGGAGTTCCCCGGCACCAAGCTGCTGGCCACCTGGGTCCATGACGAAGGCTCTGTGCACACCAACGGCCACCAGGTGAAAACGCTGGCCGACTTCAAGGGCCTGAAGATGCGCGCGCCGACGCGGCAGACCAACAAGCTGCTGGCGGCACTCGGCGCCAGCCCGGTTGGCATGCCGCTGCCCGCCATCCCCGACGCCGTGGGCAAGGGCACCATCGACGGCTTCCTGTTGCCATGGGAAGTGATGCCTTCACTCAAGCTGCAGGAGATGGTCAAGTTCCACAGCGAGACCGACCCCTCGCGTCCGGCGCTGTACAGCGCGGTGTTCGTCTTCGCGATGAACCAGGCCAAGTACGACAGCTTGCCGGCCGACCTGAAGAAGGTGATCGACGCCAACAGCGGCGCTGCCTTGAGCCAACAGATCGGCAAGATCTGGGACGGCAGCCAGGCGGCAGGACGCAAGGCCGCACAAGACCGTGGCAACAGCTTCTACATGATCCCGGCCAGCGAACTCGACAACTGGGTCAAGGCGTCGGCGCCGCTGTACGACGACTGGATCGCCGACATGGACAAGCGCGGCAACAACGGCAAGGCGATGCTCGCCGAGGCCCGCGAGCTGCTGGTGAAGTACAAGAAGTAAGCTGGCGCACGTTCCATCCGCGGCGCCCGCCCCATGCGGCCGGCGCCGTTTTCTTTGAGGCCCCGACCCCATGCTTGCCCTGCTGCGGCGCATCGCCGCCACCTTCGCCTTCGCCGGCTCGGCGATGGCCTTCGCCGCGTCGCTGATGGTGGTGACGAGCATCGCCTTGCGCGCATTGACCACGCGGCCGATCGAGGGTGACGTGGAGTTGACGCAGTTCGCGGTGGCGCTGGCGATCTCGCTGGCGCTGCCGTGGTGCCAACTGCGCGGCGCCAACATCATTGTCGACTTCTTCACCCAGCGCCTGCCCGAGCGGCAGGTGCGCTGGCTCGACGGTGTGGGTGCGTTGCTGATGGCCACCATGTGCGCGCTGCTGGCCTGGCGCACCAGCGTGGGCGCGCTCGCGGTGCGCGAAGCCACCGAGACCTCGATGATCCTGGGCCTGCCGATGTGGTGGGTGTATGCCTCGCTCGCCCCCGGCCTGGCGCTGGCCGCGCTGGTGGCCGTGGTGCAGGCGGCGCTGCACTTTCGCAATGCACCGATGGCCGCGCTGCTCGGCGGCCAGCAGGAAAGCAGCGACGAATGACGCCCAGCGCCATCGGCCTGGCGATGTTCGGCGGCATGCTGTTGCTGATGGCGGTGCACGTGCCGATCGCGGCGGCGATGTTCGTGCCCGGTGCGCTCGGCTACTGGGCCATGACCAACGAGCTCACGCTGCTGATCCAGTTGAAGGGCAGCGCGGTGGCGCGCCTCACGGTGTACGACCTGTCGGTGATTCCGCTGTTCCTGCTGATGGGCCAGTTCGCCACCCAGGGCGGCCTGTCGCGCGCACTGTTCCAGGCCG
>JANOKY010000754.1:0-12273 GCA_031419635.1 Burkholderiales bacterium
GTCCTTCATCGCCGCCCCCGGGTTGTTGGTTCTATCGGGGCGACAACTATTCTGACGCGGGGGGGGTGAAGCCCCCGGTCTCGAAGCAGCCCAGCATGTTCGGGGGTGGGTCGGATGGTCGATCGCATAGAAAATGGGCCTGAAGGGCCCATCTTCTTGGTGCGCTGGCGGAGTCGGAGGGATTCGAACCCTCGATGCGCTTTTGGCACATACTCCCTTAGCAGGGGAGCACCTTCGGCCACTCGGTCACGACTCCAGTGGGGCGGATTCTAGCAGCGCCGCTCGCTGCAAAAGCCTGAATCAGGCCGCAGCCGGCGCACCATCCAGCTCGAACGCACGGTGCAGCGCACGCACTGCCAGTTCCATGTACTTCTCGTCGATGACCACGCTGGTCTTGATCTCGCTGGTGGAGATCATCTGGATGTTGATGCCCTCCTCGCTCAGCGTGCCGAACATCTTGGCCGCGACGCCGACATGGCTCTTCATGCCGATGCCCACGATGCTCACCTTGCAGATGCGCGGGTCGCCGCTGACTTCGGCCGCGCCGGTGGCCGGTGCCACCTGGTTCTTCAGCAGGTCCAGGGTGCGCGCGTAGTCGTTGCGGTGCACGGTGAAGGAGAAGTCGGTCTTGCCGTCGTGTGAGACGTTCTGGATGATCATGTCCACATCGATGTTGGCGTCGGCCACAGCACCCAGGATGCGGTAGGCCACGCCCGGCTTGTCGGGCACGCCGAGCACGGTGACCTTGGCTTCGTCGCGGTTGAAGGCGATGCCCGAGACGACGGCTTGTTCCATGTTGGCTTCTTCCTCGAAAGTGATCAGGGTGCCCGACTTGGATTCCTCTTCGATCGGGATGTCCCAGTCGGTGAAGCTCGACAGCACGCGCAGCGGCACGCGGTACTTGCCGGCAAATTCCACCGAGCGTATCTGTAGCACCTTGCTGCCCAGGCTGGCCATCTCGAGCATTTCCTCGAAGCTGATGGTGGCCAGGCGGCGGGCCTCGGGCACGACGCGCGGGTCGGTGGTGTAGACGCCGTCGACGTCGGTGTAGATAAGGCACTCGGCGGCCTTCATTGCCGCCGCGATCGCCACCGCCGAGGTGTCGCTGCCGCCGCGGCCCAGGGTGGTCACGCGGCCGTGGCCATCGATGCCCTGGAAGCCGGTGATGATGACCACGCGGCCGGCGGCCAGGTCGGCGCGCACCTTGGTGTCGTCGATGCTTTCGATGCGTGCCTTGGTGTAGGCCGAGTCGGTCACGATCGGCACCTGCCAGCCGGCGTAGCTCACGGCGTCGAGGCCTTCGGCCTGCAAGGCAATCGCCAGCAGGCCCACCGACACCTGCTCCCCCGTGGCAGCCAGGGTATCGAGTTCGCGCATCAACTCGGTGCTCATGCGCTCGGGCTGCAGCTCCTTGGCCAGGCCGAGCAGGCGATTGGTTTCGCCGCTCATCGCCGAGGGCACGACGACGATCTGGTGGCCGGCGCGCACCCATTTGGCCACCCGCTTGGCGACATTGCGGATGCGCTCGGTGGAGCCCATCGAGGTGCCACCGTATTTGTGAACGATCAGGGCCATGGACTGGTCTGCAAAGTGGGTCGCGGGCAAAGGCGGCGATTCTATCGGCGGGTGATCTTGCCTCTCAGCGCTGACGTTCCCATGACAGGGCGACCTGCGGCTCGCCAGGGGCGGCGAGCACACGCGCGTCGATGCCCAGGCCGGGGACGAACAGCAAGCGTCCGTCGGATGAATACAGCAACGGTGCATCGCGCTGCCAAGCCGGCACGCCTGCGGCCTGGAACTGCTTTTTCAGGCTGCGCGGTGGGGTGCCCGGGGCGCGCTGGAAGCGCTCGCCGCCGCTGCGTGGTCGCCATTGCGCGTCGCGCAAGGTGGCGAGTGCGATTCCCCCTTTCTTCACGGCCACGGCACGCAGGGCAGCGCCGCGTGCGCTCGGCCCTTCATGGCCGATGACCACACCAGCCGTTCGGGCCGAGGTATCGAAGCCCTGCGCGGCCAGCGCTGCGGCCCTTCGATACCTCAGGGCGAACGGCTGTTTGTTCTCGGTGTGCTGCGCAAAGGAGTCGGCTGCCTCAACCGCCACCACCAGCCGGCCACGGTAGCGGCGCAGCGAGCCGCCTTCACACGGCCATTGCGCCGGGCCCGTGCCCGGCAGCTCATCCATCAGCCGCTCGCTCAGCGCCTGCGGCGGGCTGCGGCCGAACTGCCCGCGCAACCACGCGCGCAAGGCGTTGCGCCGCCGCGCGACGCTCAGCGCGCGCCAGGGCACCAGCTGCAAGGCGTCGCCATCGGTGAGGGCCGCGAGGTCGGCCTGCGCCACCTCAGTCAGCACGGCGTCGGCCTCGGCGCTGCGCGCGGCCGACGTGGCCAGCAGCGATTCGGCTTGTGGGAAGGCAAGGCACAACGCGGGCATCACCTGCGCACGCAGGCGGCTGCGGGCGTAGCGAGGATCGGCGTTGCTCGGGTCGTCGACGAAGCGCAGGCGGTGGCGTCGCGCGTAGGCCGCAATGCTTTCTTGTGCCAGGTTCAACCAAGGCCGTGCCCAGACGATGCCGGCGCGCTTGGCCTGCACCGGCATGGCAGCCAGGCCAGCCGGTCCGGAGCCGCGCAGTGCTTGCAGTAGAAAAGTCTCGGCCTGGTCGCGGCGGTGGTGTGCCAGCAGCACCAAGTCGGCGCCGGCCTCACGCGCCATCGCCCCCAGCGCCCGGTAGCGACCGAGCCGAGCCCAGGCCTCGATGCTCTCTCCTTTGGAAGGCTGGCCCACCAGGCGTTGCATCGCGAACGCGAAAGACCAGCGCGCACAAGTGCGCTGCACCAGCTCAGCCCAGGCATCGGCTTCAGCCTGCAAGCCATGATGCACATGCAGCGCGATCACGTCGATGCCAAGCGCTTGGGCCGCACGCGCCGTGCAATGCAGCAGTGCCATCGAATCGCGGCCGCCGCTGACGGCCACCGCGACAACGGGTGCGGCCCCCAAGGCACTTCGTGCCGGCCCCCCGCGGGGGCGTTCGCGCCTCGGGAGCGGCCCAGCGGCGCTGTTCACCGCTCCTTCGTGTCGCCGAAGCGGCCGTACGACTGCAGGCGCTGGTAGCGGCGTTCGAGCAGTTCCTTGGGCTTCAAGTCCACGACCTGGCGCAGCGCGTCGCCCAACGCACGCTTGAGCGAGGCGCTCATCGCCTTCGGGTCGCGGTGTGCGCCGCCCACCGGCTCGCTGACGATCTTGTCGACCAGGCCCAGGGCCTTCAGCCGGTGCGCGGTGATGCCCAGCGCATCGGCCGCGTCGGAGGCGCGTTCGGCGCTCTTCCACAATATCGACGCACAGCCCTCGGGCGAGATCACCGAATAGACCGAGTACTGCAACATCAGCAACTGGTCGCCCACCGACAGCGCCAGCGCGCCACCCGAGCCGCCCTCGCCGATGATGGTGACGATGATCGGCACTTCCAGTTGTGCCATCTCGAAGATGTTGTGGCCGATGGCCTCGCTCTGGCCGCGCTCCTCGGCGCCAATGCCGGGGTAGGCACCGGGGGTGTCGACGAAGGTGAACAACGGCAGCTTGAATTTCTCGGCCAGGCGCATCAGGCGCAGGGCCTTGCGGTAGCCCTCGGGCCGGCTCATGCCAAAGTTGCGCAGCCCGCGCTCCTTGGTGTCACGGCCCTTCTGCTGGCCGATGACCATGCAGGCCTGGCCGTTGAAGCGCGCCAGGCCGGCGACGATCGACAAGTCGTCGGCAAATGAGCGGTCGCCATGCAGCTCAGTGAACTCGGTGAATACATCGGCGATGTAGTCCAGCGTGTACGGCCGCTGCGGGTGCCGCGCGATCTGCGTCACCTGCCAGGGCGACAGGCTGGAATAGATGTCCTTGGTGAGCTGCTGGCTCTTCTTGTCCAGGCGCTCGATCTCTTCGGAGATGTCGACCGCCGATTCGTTCTGCACGTAGCGCAGCTCTTCGATCTTGGCGTCGAGCTCAGCGATCGGCTGCTCGAACTCGAGGAAGTGGCGTTTGCTCATGTGGGCATTCTCCCCAATCAATACTCAACCGGCAACGGGTCGAGACTGCGCCAGACGTACCAGGTGGCCACGGACTTGAACGGCGCCCAGGCCTCACCGACTTCGCGTGCTTCGGCGCGCGTCACCGGCTCGCCGCTGAAGTAGTTGACACTGATGCCCTTGATCAAACCCAGGTCGTCCAGCGGCATCACATTGGTGCGCATCAGGTGGAAGATCAGGAACATCTCGGAAGTCCAGCGCCCGATGCCGCGGATGGCGATCAATTCATCGATGATGTCCTCGTCGTCCATCTGCTGCCATTCGCGCACATGCACCAGACCGCTCTCGAAGTGCTTGGACAGGTCGCGCAGGTACTCGCACTTGCGCGCCGACAGGCCGGCGCCGCGCATCGCGGTGACCTCGAGCGCGAGCACGGACTGCGGCGCCAGGCAGGTGGCCGGTGCCGGCAACAATGCGGCAAAACGGTCCCACACCGATTGCGCGGCCTTGACCGAGATCTGCTGGCCGACGATCGAGCGCGCCAGCGTCGTGAACGCGTCGCCGCGGCTTTGCAGCCGGGCTTCGCCGAACTGCGGGATCAGCTTTTTCATCACCCGGTCGCGCCGCGAGAGGTGCTTGCAGGCATCGTCCCAGTAGCCGGGAGTGACGATGGCGGCAACCGCCGCGGCCGGGGCGCGCACCATGTTCAGTCGGCGCAGGGCCGCTCCCAAGCAGACTGAGCGCCCCCTCGGGGGGCCGCGAACGAAGTGAGCTTGGGGGTCATCATTTCAGGCTTTTACCCAGGCGGTGCCTTGGGCCGAGTCCTTCAACTCGATGCCCATTTCGGCGAGCTGTTTGCGGATACGGTCGGCCTCGGCGAAGTTGCGCGCCTGCTTGGCGCTGTGGCGCGCCTCGATCAGTTCGGCAATCGCCGCTTCGTCGACGCCGCTGCCGTCCTGCAGGTAAGCCCGCGGTTCGAGTTGCAGCACGCCCAGTGTCGCGCCGAGCGAGCGCAGCAGGCTCGCTGTCTGCGGTGAACGGGTGCGGTTCAATTCGCCGGCCAGATCGAACAAGGCCGCCAGCGCCAACGGCGTGTTGAAGTCTTCGTTCATCGCGGCGTGGAAAGCCGCGGCCTGCGGCAGCGACCAGTCGATTTCGCCCGCGCTGGTCTCGACACCATCGAGCGCGATGTAAAGGCGCCGCAGCGCCGTGCGCGCGTCGTCCAGGTGCACATCGCTGAAGTTGAACGGGCTGCGGTAATGCGTGCGCAGCATGAAGAAGCGCAGCGTCTCGCCGTCGTAGCGCTTCAACACGTCGCGGATGGTGAAGAAGTTGCCCAGCGACTTGGACATCTTCTGGTTGTCGACGTTGAGAAAACCGTTGTGCAGCCAGTAGCTCACAAACAGGCCGCCGCTGGCGCCCTCGCTCTGCGCGATCTCGTTCTCGTGGTGCGGGAAGGTCAGGTCCACGCCGCCGCCGTGGATGTCGAACGGCTCGCCGAGCACAGCGTGGCTCATCGCCGAGCACTCGATGTGCCAGCCGGGTCGGCCGGGGCCGTACTCGCTGTCGTACTTGGCGTCGGCCGGTTCATCGGCCTTGGCGGCCTTCCACATCACGAAGTCGAGCGGATCGTGTTTGCCTTCGAGTACCGCCACGCGCTCGCCGGCGCGCAACTCGTCGAGGCTCTTGCCCGAGAGCTTGCCGTAGCCGGGGAACTTGCGCACCGCAAAGTTCACGTCGCCGTTGGTTGAGCGATAAGCCAGGCCCTTTTTTTCGAGCTGGCCGATCAGGCCGAGCATTTGCGGCACGTAGTCGGTGGCGCGCGGCTCGTAGGTCGGCGTAACCAGACCCACGGCGCCGAGGTCGGTGCGCATCGCCGCGATCATCTCGTCGGTCAGTTCGCGGATCGTGATCTTGCGCTCCAGGGCGCGCTTGATGATCTTGTCTTCGATGTCGGTGATGTTGCGCACATAGGTCACGTCATAGCCGAGCGTGCGCAGCCAGCGGTAGATGACGTCGAAGGCCATCATCATGCGCAGATGACCCATGTGGCACAGGTCGTAGATGGTCATGCCGCACACGTACATGCCGACCTGGCCGGCGTGCAGGGGTTTGAACTCTTCGAGCGAGCGGGTCAGCGTGTTGTGGATGCGCAGGGTCATCGCGACGAAAATCGTGACAGCGGCCTCGGTGCAGATGAGTGCAGGAGGCCGCTCGGTAGAATCGAAACTCAGTATAGCGGGCCGATGGTTCGCTTGACCTGCATCGATGGAGCTCTGTACCAATGAAAACCCGTCTTGCGATCGCCTTGTGTGCGGCGCTGATAGGCGCCCCGGCGCTGGCGCAAAAAGTGCGCCTGACCACCAGCCTGGGCGACATCGTCGTTGAACTCGACAAGGAGAAGGCGCCGAAGTCGGTCGACAATTTCTTGCAATACGTCAAGGCCGGCCATTACGACGGCACGATCTTTCACCGCGTGATCGACAACTTCATGATCCAGGGCGGCGGCATGAAGCCCGACCTGAGCGAGAAGCCCACCCGCGGGCCGACCCCGCTGGAAAGCCGCACCGGCCTCACCAACCTGCGCGGCACGCGGGCGATGGCGCGCACGCCCGACCCGAACTCGGCCACCGCGCAGTTCTTCATCAACCTCAATGACAACAGCTTCCTCGACCAGGCCAATTCACGCGACGGCAATGGCTACGCGGTGTTCGGCAAAGTGGTGGCCGGCATGGAGGTGGTCGACAAGATCAAGGCCGTGCCGGTGGCCGACAAGGGCGGGCACCAGAACGTGCCGACGACGCCGGTGACAATCAAAAAAGCGACTGTGGAAAAATGACATGACCAAGACCGTTGAGATGAGCACCAGCGCAGGCACCCTGCGCATTGAACTCGATGACGTGAAGGCGCCCGCCAGCGTGGCCAACTTCCTGGCCTATGCGGCCAAGGGCCACTACGACAACACGGTGTTCCACCGCGTCATCAAGGGCTTCATGCTGCAAGGCGGCGGCTTCGAGCCGGGCATGAAGCAAAAGCCCACCGACGCGGCGATCACCAACGAGGCCAACAACGGCCTGAAGAATCTGCACTACACGTTGGCGATGGCGCGCACGTCGGCGCCGCATTCGGCCACCGCGCAGTTCTTCATCAACACCACCAACAACGGCTTCCTCGATTTCAAGAGCGAATCGGCGCAGGGTTGGGGCTATGCGGTGTTCGGCCGCGTGGTGGCCGGCAGCGAAGTCGTCGATGCGATCGAAGGCGTGCGCACCGGGCGCAAGGGCGGCCACGACGATGTGCCGCTGGAAGACGTGCTGATCCAGCGCGTGGTCGTCGTCTAGCGGACGCGGTAGCGCAGCGGCATGGCCACCACCGCGCCGCCGGCACTGCCGAGCTTGTACGAACTCGAAGCCGACGCCGCCTGGCGAGCGATCGAGTTCATCTCCGACCTGCACTTGAGCGAGCAGCAGCCGCGCACCACCGCGGCCTGGGCCCGCTACCTGGCGCAGAGCACGGCCGACGCGATCTACATCCTCGGCGACCTGTTCGAGGTCTGGATCGGCGACGACGCGCGCCAGCCGGGCCGCTTCGAGCACCAGGCCGCGGAGGTGCTGGCCGAAGCCGCGAGCCGCCGGCAGATGGGCTTCATGGCCGGCAACCGCGACTTTCTGGTTGGTGCCGAGATGCTCACCTTCTGCGGCCTCGCCGCCCTGCCCGACCCGACCCTGCTCTCGGCCTGGGGCCAGCGCGTGCTGCTCACGCATGGCGACGCGCTATGCCTGGCCGACGAGGCCTACCAAGCCTTTCGCCGCCAAGTGCGCAGCGAAGCCTGGCGCACGGATTTTCTGGCGCAACCCTTGGCGACGCGTGAGCGCCTGGCGCGCCAGATGCGTGACGCCAGCCAGGCCAGCCAACGCGGGCGCGTGCCAGCAGACTGGAGCGATGTCGATGCTGCAGCAGCGGTGGCCTGGCTGCACGCCGCGGGCAGCCGCGACATGGTCCACGGCCACACCCACCGCCCCGGCAGCGAAGCGCTGGCGCCCGGCTACGCGCGGCATGTGTTGAGCGACTGGGATGGCGACGCCGAGCCGCAGCGGGCCCAGGTGCTCAGGCTCACGCGCGACGGCTTTGCGCGCATCGACCTGGCCGCGTGATCCAGCCGTGATCTCCCGCCTGTGGCAGGCGCTGCGCCAGCGGCGCGAGCAGTCGTCGCTGGCCCGGCGCGTGATTCCCGATGCACTGTGGCGGCAAACGCTGGCCGCCCTGCCCTTCCTGGCGCCGCGTTCGCAACACGACCTGGAACGCCTGCGCCGCCTGGCCAGCTTGTTCCTCGACCGCAAGGAGTTTCACGGCGCGGCTGGCTTCGTCGTCGACGACGCGATCGCGCTGTCGGTGGCGGTGCAGGCTTGTTTGCCGGTGCTCGAACTCGGCATCGAACAGTACGACGCCTTCGTCGGCATCGTGATGCATGCCGACGCCGTCGTTGCCGAGCGCGAAGTCACCGATGAACACGGCATCGTGCACCGCTACGACGAGGTCCTGGCCGGCGAGGCGATGGAAGGCGGCCCGTTGATGCTGAGCTGGGCTGATGTGCAAGGCGGCGACCGCGACGATACGCCGCCCACTGCCTACAACGTCGTGATCCACGAGTTCGCCCATGTGCTGGACATGCGCGACGGCGCGCCCGATGGCGTGCCGCTGCTGGCGACGACGAAGGAGCGCGAAGCCTGGCTGGCGGTGCTGATGCCCGAGTACGACCGCTTCTGCGAGCGCGTGGTCTGCGGCTACGAGACCGTGCTCGACGCCTACGCGGCCGAGTCGCCGGACGAGTTCTTCGCGGTCGCGTCGGAGGCCTTCTTCGTCACGCCGCGCGAGCTGAAAGAAGAACAGCCGGCGTTGTACCGGCTGTTGTCGTCCTACTTCCGCCAGGACCCGGCTTCACTGTAAATCAGGACGCCGTCGCCGGCTCCGCCTTCGGCTTGTCGCTCTTCTTCGGCGGCTGGATGTCGAGCAGGGTCTCACCTGCATCGTCCACATCCACCGTCAGCCTGCCCCCATCGACCAGCCTGCCGAACAGCAGCTCGTCGGCCAGCGCGCGGCGCACGGTGTCCTGGATCAGGCGCTGCATCGGCCGCGCACCCATCAGCGGGTCGAAGCCCTTCTTGGCCAGGTGTGCGCGCAGCTTGTCGGTGAACGTGACTTCGACCTTCTTCTCGGTCAGTTGCGCTTCCAGCTCGAGCAGGAACTTATCGACCACGCGCATGATGATGGCTTCATCGAGCGCACGGAAGCTGATCGTGGCGTCCAGGCGGTTGCGGAACTCGGGCGTGAACAAGCGCTTCAGGTCGGCCATCTCGTCGCCCTGCTCGCGCTTGGTGGTGAAGCCGATGACCGACTTGTTCATCGTCTCCGCGCCAGCGTTGGTGGTCATGATGATCACCACGTTGCGGAAGTCGGCCTTGCGGCCATTGTTGTCGGTCAGCGTGCCATGGTCCATCACCTGTAGCAGCACGTTGAAGACATCCGGGTGCGCTTTCTCGATCTCGTCAAGCAGCAGCACCGCATGCGGCTTTTTGCTGATCGCCTCGGTGAGCAGGCCACCCTGGTCGAAGCCGACGTAGCCCGGCGGCGCGCCGATCAGGCGGCTGACCGCATGGCGCTCCATGTACTCGCTCATGTCGAAGCGGATCAGCTCGATGCCCATGATGTAGGCGAGCTGCTTGGCAACTTCGGTCTTGCCCACACCCGTCGGGCCGCTGAACAGGAAGGAGCCGATCGGCTTCTCGGGCCGGCCCAGGCCTGAGCGCGCCATCTTGATCGCCGCGGCCAGCGCGTCGATCGCCGGCTCCTGGCCGAAGACCACGCTCTTCAAGTCGCGATCGAGCGTCTTCAACTTGCCGCGGTCGTCGCTGGACACGCTGGCCGGCGGGATGCGCGCGATCTTCGAGACGATCTCTTCGACCTCGAGCCGGGTGATGGTTTTCTTCTGCTTGTTCTTCGGCAGGATGCGTTGCGCCGCACCGGCCTCGTCGATGACGTCGATGGCTTTGTCAGGCAGGTGGCGGTCGTTGATGTACTTGGCCGACAGCTCAGCCGCGGCCTGCAGTGCGCCCAGGGCGTACTTGACGTTGTGGTGTTCCTCGAAGCGCGACTTCAGGCCCTTGAGGATCTCCACGGTCTGCTCGACCGAAGGCTCGACCACTTCGACCTTCTGGAAGCGACGCGACAGCGCCGCATCTTTCTCGAAGATGCCGCGGTACTCGGTGAAGGTGGTGGCGCCGATGCACTTGATCTGGCCGTTCGACAACGCGGGCTTCAACAGGTTACTGGCGTCCAGGGTGCCGCCCGAGGCCGCGCCAGCACCGATCAGGGTGTGGATCTCGTCGATGAAGAGGATCGAATTGGGCTGGTCCTTCAACTGCTTGAGCACCCCCTTCAGGCGCTGCTCGAAATCGCCGCGGTACTTGGTGCCGGCCAGCAGCGCGCCCATGTCGAGTGAATAGACGTTGGCGTCGGCCAGGATCTCCGGCACATCGCCCTGGGTGATGCGCCAGGCCAGGCCTTCGGCGATGGCCGTCTTGCCGACACCGGCCTCGCCCACCAGCAGCGGGTTGTTCTTGCGCCGCCGGCACAGCACCTGGATCACGCGCTCGACTTCGAGTTCGCGGCCGATCAGCGGGTCGATGCGGCCATCGCGCGCGGCCTGGTTCAGGTTCTGCGTGAACTGGTCCAGCGGCGAGGATTTGGCGTCACCGGCCTCTTCCTTCTCGCCTTCGCTGCTGCTGCTTTCGTTGGACTTGGCAGGCTCCGGCGGGTCGCTCTTCTTGATGCCATGGGCAATGAAATTCACCACGTCCAGCCGGGTCACGCCCTGCTGGTGCAGGTAGTACACCGCATGCGAATCCTTCTCGCCGAAGATCGCCACCAACACATTGGCGCCGGTGACTTCCTTCTTGCCGCTGCCGGTGCTCTGCACATGCATGATGGCGCGCTGGATCACGCGCTGGAAACCCAACGTCGGCTGCGTGTCGACCTCTTCGTCGCCGCCGACGGTGGGCGTGTTTTCCTTGATGAAGGCCGACAGGCTCTTCCGCAAATCTTCGATGTTGGCCGCGCACGCGCGCAGCACTTCGGCCGCCGACGGGTTGTCGAGCAGCGCCAGCAGCAGGTGTTCGACGGTGATGAATTCGTGGCGCTGCTGGCGCGCCTCGACGAACGCCATGTGCAGGCTGACTTCCAACTCTTGCGCAATCATGCGGCCTCCATAATGCATTGCAGCGGGTGCCCGGCGCGCTTGGCGGCGGCTTGCACCAGTTCGACCTTGGTTGCGGCGATGTCCTTGCTGTAGACACCGCAAACACCCCGGCCCTCGTGGTGAATCTTGAGCATGATCTGCGTGGCAGTGTCGATGTCGCGCAGAAAATATTCCTGCAACATCAGCACCACGAACTCCATCGGCGTGTAGTCGTCGTTGAGCATCACCACTTGGTACAGCTTGGGCGGCTCGACGCGTTGTTCCTGCCGTTCGGCCAGCACGGTGCCCTGGCCGTCTTCGCGCTCCGGCACGCGCAACGGATCGGGCGCGTTGGGCGACTTCGGTGGCAGTGACGGGGGCTCGGCAGGCATGAACTGATTCTATCGACTCGGGGTCCGCACACCGGCCCGACGGGTATGTGGCGCTGGCCGGCCCCGCCTCAAGCCCAGGCCGACAGTTCGACAGCGCCTTGACATGGCGCAGGCAAAGTCCGGACAATTCGCCGTGAAATGCAGTCCAAGGTAGCGCAGTAGGAGCAAGGCCATGGCATTCGGTTCGGTCAAGTGGTTCAACGACGCCAAGGGTTTCGGATTCATCGAGCCCGAAGGCGAAGGCGGCGGTGATGTCTTCGCCCACTTCTCTTGCATCCAGATGGACGGCTTTCGCACCTTGAAGCAGGGCTCGCGCGTGGCCTATGACCTGGTGCAGGGCCCCAAAGGCGACCAGGCGCAGAACATCCGCCCGGTCGACGCCCAGGGGGTGCCGCTGCCGGCCGCGGCGGGCGCGACGACGACGGCCTGAGCTGTAGCACCCGGCACCGGCCAAAAAAGCCCGCCGTCGGCGGGCTATTGCATGGCTGTGTCGGCCCGCTCACATGTTCGATCATCACTTCCCAATCTGGCGGAGAGCCAGTAGGCGGGCCAATTCGCTGTAGCCAGATCACAAGCGTGGCCCCACCCATGGCCCCGTTTCGCTCGATGCGGCTCAGGTCATGAGTGTCTTCTGAACTGGAT
>JANOKY010000755.1:0-3286 GCA_031419635.1 Burkholderiales bacterium
CCGGCCTTCGTGAAGGCGGTGCAGGACAAGACCGGCGCAGTCGAAGAGCGCTGGGCCACCGCCGCCGAGGCCAAGGGCCTGAAGGACGCGAAGAAGGTGCTGGCCGAGTTCCGCGCCGAGATCAAGAAGCTCGAGAAGTGAGTTGTTGATGCCGTTCGCGGCGCTCAAGCGCACGCTCGAAGCGCTTTGCGGCACGCTGGCCGCGGCGGCGCTGTTCGGCATCAACAACTCACTTCTCGAGCTTCTTGATCTCGGCGCGGAACTCGGCCAGCACCTTCTTCGCGTCCTTCAGGCCCTTGGCCTCGGCGGCGGTGGCCCAGCGATCTTCGACTGCGCCCGTCTTGTCCTGCACCGCTTTCACGAAAGCCGGGTCGGCCTTGGTGAACTGCACGCCCGCGGCCTGCATGAAGGCCATGCCGCGGCGGTCGACCTTGTCCCAGCCACGGCCGAACATGCGCGCCGCGTGTTCGCCCGAGAGTTCGTCGACGGCCTTCTTCATGTCGGCCGGCAGCTTGTCCCAGGTGGCTTGGTTCATCATGAAGACGAAGGCGGTGTTGTACAGGCCGCCGGGGAAGGTGGTGCCGTACTTGATGACCTTGTCGATCTTGAACGACTCGACCGATTCGGCCGGGAACAGGGTGCCGTCCATCACCCCGGTGGACAGCAGCTCATAGCTTTCGGGCGCGGGCTTCAAGGTCACGTTCATGCCCAGCGATTTGCTGATCTCGTTGACCATGCCGCCGCCGACGCGGAACTTCAAACCGGCCAGGTCATCGGCCTTGGCGATCGCGCGCTTGGTGTTGAAGACGATGCCCGGGCCATGGGTGAACACCGCCAGCACCTTGACGCCCTGGTGTTCGGCGGCGATCGCCGGGTACTTGGTGTAGGCGCGCTGGAAGGCCACCGACACCGTTTCCGACGAATTGCCGAGGAAGGGCACCTCGGCCATCTGGGTGGTGACGAAGCGGCCCGGGGTGTAGCCCTGCACGGTGTACGACAGGTCGGCCACGCCGTTGCGCACGGCATCGAAGGTGCCGGGAGGTGCGGTCACCGCGCGCGGCAGGATGTTGCACTTGGCCTTGCCGGCGGTTTTCTGCTCGAGCTGGCCGCACCATTCCTTCTGCGTTTCCGACAGGATGTGCACCGGCGACAACCACGACGACACGGTCAGCACGGTCTGGGCCTGGGCCGCAGTGCCGACAGTGCCGGCGGCAAGCGCCGCGAGGGCCAGGGCCAATGGGCGGCAAGCGAAGCGATGGGACATGGCAGGACTCCTGGGACGCTGGGGTGGGGTGCGTGTCGGGCGCGGTGGCCGATTGTCGAAGCCCGGCACGCCGCACCGGCTTGTGGTTTTCCTTGACGGCGCCGCGGGAGTTTGTCAGCAACCGGCAAGCAATCGCCTGCGCGGCAAACGTGCGCTCCGTCACACCCGGCAATGCCGCCGCCCCCACGCCTGCGGGTGGACCCCAGGGGCGGGGGGAGGGCAGCGCCCGAGGGGCGGCCTAGCATCTGTGCCATTCCCGCTCACTGACCGAGAACGCCATGCTGCCAGCCCATCCCCACGAAGACGACCGCCAGGCCCTGCGCGATGCGTCGGCCGCCCTGGACGTTGCCGAAGCGGCCGGTGAGCCGGCGAGCCTGAGCCAGGCCCTGGCGCAGATGAGCCGCTGCCATCGCCGCCTGGGTGCCATCGCCGAAGCGGTGTGGTACGCCAAGCGCGGCCTGCAATTGGCGCGCAGCCTGTCGGCTGTGGATGCCAGCGTCGATGCCCTGTGCGAGCTGGCCGAGCTGTCGATCGCGCGGGCTGCCCTGCTCGATGGCCAGGACGAAGCGCGCGGCGCCTATCGCCTGCGCGACGCCGCGCGCGACCATGGCTTCGAGGCCGCGCAACTGGCCCTGCGCTCGGCCGACCCGCAGTGGGAAATTACCGTGCTGCTGCGCGTGTCCGACCTGTTCGACCAACTCGGCGACCACGACGATGCGATCGCCCTGCAATGCCGTGCGGTGGAGCTGATGACCAGCACCGCGCGCGCCGGCAACCCCGCGGCAGCGGGCGTGCCGCACCTGGCGTCCTGATCCGGTGCCTCGAAGGCGCGGTGGTGGCCGGCACCGCGCCGCCTGAAGGCTAGCGCCGCATTACCGGCCCCAGCGCCACCCCGGTGTGGCTGCCCGCGGCCACCACTTGCTCGGGCGTGCCGGCCACCACCACGCGGCCGCCGGCGGCGCCGCCCTCGGGGCCGAGGTCGATGACCCAGTCGGCTTCGGCGACGACATCGAGGTCGTGCTCGATCACGACCACGCTGTGGCCGCCGTCGACCAGGCGGTGCAACACGCGGATCAGGCGCTCGACATCGGCCATGTGCAGGCCGACGGTGGGCTCGTCGAGCACGTAGAGCGTGTGCGGCGGCTTCTGGCCGCGGCGGGTGATGTCGTCTCTGACCTTCGACAGCTCGGTCACCAGCTTGATGCGCTGGGCCTCGCCGCCGGAGAGCGTGGGCGAGGGCTGGCCCAGCGTCAGGTAGCCCAGGCCGACGTCGTGCAGCAGCTGCAGCGGGTGGGCGATGGCCGGCATCGAGGCGAAGAAGCCCACGGCTTCGTCGACCTCCATGCGCAGCACGTCGCCGATGCTTTTCCCCCGCCAACTCACCGCCAGCGTCTCGGGGTTGAAGCGCTGGCCATGGCAGGTTTCGCAAGGCACCTTCACATCCGGCAGGAAGCTCATCGCGATCGTGCGCACGCCCTGGCCCTCGCAATCCGGGCACCTGCCCTGGCCAGTGTTGAAAGAGAAGCGATTGGGTGCGTAGCCGCGCGCCTTGGCTTCGAGGGTTTCGGCAAACAGTTTGCGGATCGCGTCCCAGAAGCCGATGTAGGTGGCGGGGCAGGAGCGAGGGGTCTTGCCGATGGGGGTCTGATCGACTTCGAGCACGCGCTCGACGGCCTGCCAGCCGTCGAGTGCGGCGCAGCCGGTCAGCGCCGCTTTGCCGCGGCTGCCGACCAACGCGGCGACGTTGGCCAGCAGCACATCGCGCGCCAGCGTGCTCTTGCCTGAGCCGGAGACGCCGGTTACGGCAACCAGGCGTTGCAGAGGGATGTTCACGTCGATGGCTTGAAGGTTGTGCAGCGCCGCGCCGCGCAGTGTCAATGCGCTGCCTTTGGCATCGATAGCGCGTCGGGATTGCAGCGGATGCTTCAGCGGATGCGCCAAAAACCGCCCGGTCACGGAATCGGCCTGGGCCGAAAGATCCGCCACGCTGCCCTGGGCCACCAGCCGCCCGCCGCGGACGCC
>JANOKY010000756.1:0-1748 GCA_031419635.1 Burkholderiales bacterium
CGGCGCCGGGGCCTTCGATGCGCCGGCCGTCGAGTTGCACTTCGCCGGCGGTCGGCCGGTCCAGGCCGGCAACGATGCGCAGCAGGGTGCTCTTGCCGCAGCCGCTGGGGCCCAGGATGGTGACGAAGTCGTTCTCGGCGACCTCGAGGTCGGTGGCCTGCAGTGCCAAGGTGGTGTCGAAGCGGCGTTCGACGCCGCGCACGGCGAGAAAGTTGGCCATGTTCATCGACCCTTATCTGCCGAGTTGCGCCCAAGGGAACAGACGCCGGTTGGCCCACTTGAAGGCAAAGTCACTGACCAGCCCGATCAGGCCGATGACGATGATGCCGAAGATGATCTGGTCGGTGGCCAGCAGGGCCTGGCTGTCGGTGATCATGTGGCCGATGCCGCTGGAGGCGCCGATCAGCTCGGCGACGATGACATAGGTCCAGGCCCAGCCGAGCACCATGCGCAGGGTCTCGGCGATCTCGGGTGCGGCGCCCGGGATGAGCACGCGGCGGATCAGGCTGGTGTCGCTGCTGCCCAGGGTGTAGGCCGCTTCGACCAGATCGCGCCGGGTGTTGCCGACCGTCACCGCGATCATCAGCACCAACTGGAAGAAGCTGCCGATGAAGATCACCGACAGCTTTTGCGCTTCGCCGATGCCGGCCCACAGGATCAGCAGCGGGATGAAGGCGCTGGCCGGCAAGTAGCGGGCGAACGATACGAAGGGCTCGAAGAAGGCTTCGATGGGCTTGTAGGCACCCATCGCCACACCGAGCGGCAGCGCCAACGCGGTGGCGATCAGGAAACCACCGACGACGCGCCACACCGTCATGCCGATGTCCTTGGCAAAGCCCTGCTCGGTGAGCAAGTTCCAGCCACTGAGGAGCATCTGTAGCGGGTCGGCCAGAAAGTTCTTCGGCACCAGGCCGCCGAAGGTGACCGCCGCCCACAGCGCCACGAAGAGCACGAAGAACGTGATGCCCAGCGCGACGCGCAGGCCCGGCTCGACGGGGGTCAGCGGCTTCATGGCCCTACTTGATGAAGCGCGTATCGGCCAGCTTGCTCATGTCGGGCAATTGCTTGACGACGCCGGTCTCCAACAACAAGTCGGCGGCTTCCTTGCTGAATGCGGCATGCTCACCGGCGAAGAACTTCTGGTTCGCCGCGCGGTCCTGCCAGCGCAGGTATTTTTGCGAAGCCTCGAATTGCTCGCCGGTGGATTTGACGTCGGCGCCCATGATCTCGAAGCTCTTCTTCGGCTCGGCTTTGATCATTTCCAGCGCGTCGAAGTAGCCGTTGGCCAGGGCCTGGGCGGCCTTCGGGTTCTCGGCCAGGAATTTGGGCGTGCAGCCGAAGGTGTCCATCACCATCGGGTAGTCGAGCGTGGTGGCGATGATCTTGCCGGCTTCGGGCTTGGCGCGCACCGCGCTCAGGTACGGCTCGTAGGTCATCGCCGCATCGATGTCGTTGTTGCCGGCGATCATCGCGTTGGCGGCGGCCTGCGGCGACAGGTTGACGACCTTCACGTCCTTGATCGACAGGCCGTTCTTCTTCAGCATCCACGACAGCGTGAAGTAGGTTGCGGTGCCTGGCGCGTCGGCGGCAACCGTCTTGCCTTTCAAGTCGGCGATCTTCGTGATGCCGGGCTTGACCACCATGCCGTCGGCGCCGTAGCTCTTGTCGAGCTGAAAGATCTGCGTCGTCGCCACACCGGCCGCGTTCCAGCCGATCCACGTCTCGACCGTCGTCGCGGCGCACTGCAC
>JANOKY010000757.1:0-5172 GCA_031419635.1 Burkholderiales bacterium
TCATCAGGCAACCTCCGTGCTTCGCACTCTGGTATTCGCCTTGGGAGCGGCCCGGCGGCTCATCAGGCAACCTCCGTGCTTCGCACTCTGGTATTCGCCTTGGGAGCGGCCCAGCGGCTCATGGCACCGGCCCTTCATTGGCCGGCCGCGGCGGCTGTTCGCGGACGGGCAACGCACATTCGAAGCTGGTACCGCCGTGGCCACGCGGGCGCAGCAGCAACTCGCCGCCGTGCGCCCGCGCGATGGCGCGGCACACCGCCAGGCCAACGCCGGCGCCGGGCCGCGCCGATAACTTCGTCGTCACCGACGCGCGCCCCGGCATCGCCTCGGCGCCGCGGTGAAAGACCTCGAAGATGCGTTCGCGCGAGGCGGGCGCCACGCCGGGCCCGCGGTCGCGCACGGCCAGCAGCACCTTGTCGCCATCGCGGCGCGCCAGGATTTCGACCGGTGCCTCGGCCGGGCTGTACTTGAGCGCGTTGTCGACCAGGTTGTCGAGCAGTTGCGACATCAGCATCGCGTCGCACCACAGCAGCGGCAGCTCGGGCTCGAGGCGCGCGCGCACGCGCCGTGCCGGGTCGCGCCGCCGGGCCTGGCGCAACGCGGCGCCGACGATCTCTTCGGCCGACTCCCAGTCACAGCGCAGCTCGACGCCCGGCGCATCGAGGCGGGCCAGTTGCAGGGTGTTGTCGGTCAGGCGGCTGAGCTGCATCGCCTCATCGACGATGGTGCGGGCCAGGCCGCGGCGCTGCTCGGAGCCGAGGCGGTCGACTTGCTCGTCGAGAGACGACGCGGCCCCAAGGATGGTGGCCAACGGCGTGCGGTAGTCGTGCGAGATCGCTGCCAGCAGCGTGGTGCGCACGCCCTGGACCTGCGCGCGTTCTTGGGCCAGGCGCTGCTCTCGCTCGAGTTGCGCGCGCTCCAGCGCCAGGCCCATCTGGTCGCACAGGGCCTGGGCGTGGGCGCGACGTTCAGCGTCGGCGCGCCCGGTGCCGCGGGCAGGCAACAGCGCCGCGCCCGCGCTCGCGCCGCGGCCGCGCAGCGGCAGGTACCAGTCGGGCAGCTCCTGGTGGCGGCCGGTGCCCGGGCCCATCGCCTGGCCCTGGCGGATGCAGTACCACAGCCCGCCGAGTTGGTCGGCATTGGCGGCACCCACGCGCAGCGCAGCCTGGGCATCATTGACCGGCGGCATGGCGTCCTTCAGCACCAGCACAGCGGCCGACCCGGCGCCCTGGCTGCTCAGCGCGTCGTGCAAGGCACTGGTCAGCGCCAGCGGGTCGATCGCATCACGCAGCGTGTCGCCCCAGGCACGAAGTTGTTCGGCACGCAAGGCCTGGCCCTTCGCCTGCCGCGCCAGACGCCGCTGCGCCGAGATCAGCACCGCGATGATGCCGTTGACCGCGAACATCGCCGCCAGCAGCAGCGCATGCTGGTGCAGATCGACGGTGAAGCTGCCGCGCGGCGGCACGAAGGACCAGTTGAAGACCAGCACGGCCAGCGCCGCCGCGGCGGCCGACAACCAGGCCGGCAGCCACAGCGACGCAACGGCAGCACTCAGCACCAACAGCATCGCCAGGTTGGCGAGATCGACCGCACCGTCGAGCAAAGCCATCGCAATCCAGCCGATGGCCCAGGCCATGACGGCTGGCCAGCGGCGCTCGCCCTCGACGAGCTTTGACAGCGAAGGATTCATGGCCGCCACGGTAGCAGCATGGCCATCAGGATTTCGTCAGGGACGAGCCGGGCCTCGCCCAGCGGCAGTGGAAACGAATCAGAACGCCCGCAGCTTCACGCGCAGCCGCGCGATGCTCTGGCTGTGCAACTGGCACACCCGCGATTCCGTCACCTTGAGCACGGCGGCGATCTCTTTCAGGTTCATGTCGTGCTCGTAGTACATGCTCATCACGTACTGCTCGCGTTCGGGCAGCAGCTTGATGGCTTCGACCAGGGCTTCGCGCATGCGCCGGTCTTGCAGCATCGCCAGCGGGTTGGCGGCTTCGTCGACCACATGGCGGTCGAGGTAGTCGTCGTCGCCGTCGCCGCTGCCGCTCATGTCTTCGAGGTACAGCAGTTGGGTACCGCGGACCTTGCCGAGCATCTCCTGGTAGTCGGTCAGGCTCAGGCCCATCGCGGCGGCGATTTCGCTCTCGGCCGGGGCGCGGCCGTGCTGCTGCTCCAGCGTGTGCATCGCGGCTTCGATCTGGCGCTGCTGCTTGCGGTTGCCGCGGCTCATCCAGTCGCCGCTGCGCAACTCGTCGAGCATGGCGCCGCGGATGCGTTGGGTGGCGAAAGTTTCGAACATCACGCCCTGCGCGGCATCGAAGCGGCCGAGGGCGTCGTTCAGGCCGATCATGCCGGCCTGGATCATGTCGTCGAGTTCGACATTGGCCGGCAGCTTGGCGATCATCTGGTGCGCCAGCCGGCGCACCAGCGGGCTGTACTGCTTGAGCGTGGCGCTGTTGTCGAGGCGGCCTTGGGCGGTGTACATGTCAGAGCGTCCCTGCGGATTCATGTTCGGGTTCGAGGTGCAGCAGGCCATGCACCAGGCGCGCCAGGGCGCGCGGCACGCCGCTGTCGGTGGGGTCGATGCAGGCCCAGTCGTGCAGCGCCGCGCCGACAAAGCGGTCGGCCGTCAGTGCCAGTTGTTCGGCGATGCGTGGCACGCGCGGCTCGTGCGGCGTGGCGGCCAGCAGCAGGCCGAAGGCCATCAGGCAGTGGCGCTGGGCCAGCAGCTTCAGGCCGGCGTAGGCCTGGGTCACGGTGGCCGGGTGGTCGGCTGCGAGCAGCAGCGGGCGCACCGCGCGGCCGGCGAACAGGCGGCCGAGTTCGGAGGCTTCGGCGTGGACGATCACCACGTCGACCAACGGCGCCGCTTCGATCAGCGCTTGCAGAAAGCCCGCGCACGAGCCGCGGCTGTTGACATGGCGCAGCGGCAGGCCGCGCGCAGCCAGGTAGTCCAGCCCGGGGGCCAGCGGCTCGATGCCTGCGGCCAAGTCGAGGGCCACCAATTCATGCGGCGCGGGCGCGCTGGCGGCAGCATCGACCACCAGGGTGCGCCGGCCGGCCGCGCTGCAGGCGCGGGCCAGGCGTTCGAGCACCAGTCCCGAGAAGGCCATCTCGGGGTTGGCCACCACCGCCACGAAGCGCGGGCGCTGGGCGCCGAACAGGCGGCGCAGGCCGTCGGCCTGGTCGCTCGGCTGCGCCCGCAGGATTTGCAGCGGCGCGGCGACGGGCTCGAAGCGCCGCGTCGGGAGCTCGTGCGGTGCGTGCATCGGGGTGCCTGCGCTCAAGCGTGCAAGGCCGCACTGCGGCTTGTTGCCGAGGCGCTGCTGTGCATGCCGGCAAAGACCAGGCTGACTTCGTCCGCATCCAGGCGCCAGCTCGGGTTGGCATGCGCCCGCAGCGCGCGCTGCACCAGGGCTTGCGACGACAGCCGGTGCCAGTCTTCGGGCACGCGCTGGCCGTTGGCCACGCCGACGATTTTCAGTTTGTGGCGGATCGCGGCGTCGAGTGCCGGGCCGAGCTTGACGGCCTCGTCGATCTTGGAGATCACCATGCCGCGGCAGGTGGCGGCGTGGTACGAAATCATCACGTCTTCGATCGTCTCGCCCTGCGCCGCGGCGTTGACCACCAGCAACTTGCTGATCGAGCGGTGGCTGACCATCTCGAGCAGGTCGCGCGTGCGCGCATCGCGCTGGGCCATGCCAGCGGTGTCGATCAGGATCATGTTCTTGGCCGACAGCAAATCGAGCAGGTCTTCGAGCGACGCGCGGTCGTGTGCGGTGTGCACCGGCACGCCCAGGATGCGGCCGTAGGTGCGCAGTTGCTCCTGCGCGCCGACGCGGTAGGCATCGAGGGTGATCAAACCCAGGTTCGATGAACCATGCTGGGTGGCGAAGGCCGCCGCGATCTTGGCCGTGCTGGTGGTCTTGCCCACGCCGGTGGCGCCGATCAGGGCATAGATGCCGCCGACGCTTTCCAGCGCGGGCTCGCTCTCGGCGGCGAGCAGGTTGCGTTCGAGCACCCCGGCGGCCCAGGCCGATTCGTCGGCGGCGTCGGCCGGCAGGCCTTCGACCAGCTTGCGGATCAGGGCCGGCGAGAAGCCGCAGTCGAGCAGCTTTTGCGTCAGGCCGGCGCGCTGCGGGCTGCGCTGCAGTTTTTCCATGAAGGCCAGGGCGCCGAAGCGCTCTTCGATCAGGCCCTTGACCTGGCGCAGCTCGTTGAGCATGGTCTGCTCGCGGCGCGCGCTGTCGGCGTTGTCGTTGACTTGCGCCACCGCGGTCAGCGACGACATCTCGGCGTAGCGGATCTCTTCGCGCAGCAGCGGCGGCAACGGCGTGCGGTGCGCGCCGCTGGTGGCTGGCTGTGTCAGCACCGCGCGTGGCGGTTCGGCGGGTGCAGGCGCGGGTACGGATACAGGTGCCCGGTGGGCCGGCTGGGCGATCTCGGCTTGGCGGCGCTTCAACATGCGTTCGCGCACATAGTCCTGGAACGACAGCGTGCTCATCGAGAGCTGCTCGACATCGTCCTGCACCGCGGTCACCGGCGCCGGCGGCGGGTTGATGTTGACGGGCGCCGTGCTGCGCACCTGCTCGATCAGCGACAGGCTCTCGGGCGCCATCGCCAGCACCTCGACGCCTTCAGGCGACGGCCGCGTCGACAGCACCACGGCGTCGGCGCCGAAGGCCTGGCGCACCAGCGCGAGCGCTTCGCGCGGGGTTTTTGCGGTGAAGCGTTTGACGTTCATGCGGTAGCTCCGATCACTTGAGCGATGCGAATTGAGTGCGTATCGGGAATTTCACTGTGGCCGAGCACGCGCAGGCGCGGTGCGGCGCGCTTGAGCAGCCGTGCCATCGGGCCGCGGATCAGGTCGGGCACCAGCAGGCAGGCAGGCAGGCCGATGTCTTCCTGCGCGCGGGCGGTGTCGGCGGCACTGCGGGTCAGCGTATCGGCCACGCCGGGGTCCAGCGCCGCACCATGCGGGCTCGACAGCGCCTGTGCCACCAGGCGCTCCAAGGCGGGGTCCAGCGCAATCACGTCGAGCTCCTTGGCCGGACCGTAGATCTGCTGCACGATGGCCGGGGCCAGGTGCACGCGGATGCGCTGCGCCAACTCATTGGCATCCGTAACCGTCGCCGAATGCTCGGCCAGGCACTCGACGATCGAGCGCATGTC
>JANOKY010000758.1:0-1912 GCA_031419635.1 Burkholderiales bacterium
TGGCTCCCCGACCTGGGCTCGAACCAGGGACCTACGGATTAACAGTCCGGCGCTCTACCAACTGAGCTATCGAGGAACAGCCGCGAATTATAGCGGGCCGTGCGAACGCGTCAGAGCTCGGCCTGTAGCGACAGGCGCACGGCGCGCGGCGCCATTGGGAACAGGTAGGCGTGGCCGAACTGGTAGGGCGATTCCTTCCAGGCGCGGGTGTCGGCCAGGTTGTCGATGCCGGCTCGCCAGGTGAGCGCAGTGCCGCCGGCCAGTTTGTGTTGCACCTTCATGCCGACGTCGAGTCGTGTCCACGCGGGGATGCGCGCGCTGTTGTCAGGCAGCACGATGCGCGAGCCTTCATGGCTCAGCGTGGCTTGCAGCTCGGTGCCTGGGGCCACCGCGTAGCCGGCTTGCAGGCGCAAGCTTTGCGACGGGACGTTGACCGGCTCGAGGCCGTTCATGCTGGCGTCGGCGGCGCCATCGCGGCGGGCGTACAGCAGCAGCGCGCTGGCCTGCCAGCGCCAGGCGCCGCGTTGCGTTCCGAGAGTGGCTTCGATGCCGCGATGGACCACATTGCCGTCGTTGGCGCGGGTGCAACTGTCGTTGCTGTTGTCGCAGGCGCCGAAGTCGCTGGTCTGCGGCCGCGTGATCGTGAAGGCGACCAGCGAGGCCTCGATGCCGTCGGCGCTGTGCTTGATGCCGGCTTCAATCTGTCGGCTCTTCAGTGCAGGCAGGGCCTGGCCGCGGTTGGTGAAGCGCGCGCGGCCGGGCACGACATCGGATTCGAGGCCCTGGCCGGCGCTGGCGTAGAGCATCGTCGCCGGTGTGGCCTGCCAGGCCAGGGCCAGCCAGGGCAGGGTGGCCGATTGGCTGTAGGTGGTGGCCGCGCTGCCGTCAGTGCGCACGCTGTCGCGTGACAGGCTGGTGTGGCGCAGGCCGGCCCACAGGCTCCAGTCGCGCGAGAGCTGCATCGCGTCACGCAGGTACAGCTCGCGGCTGCGTTCGCTGCGGTCGGTGTTGGTATCGGCGAAGCCGGGCGAGGGCGGCGTGACGAGGCCGCCGTCGATGCGGCCGGTGCCGGCGATGTCGAACACCTGCGCGCCCAGGCGCGCGCGGTAGCGGCTGAATAGCACGCCGGCCTGCACACGGTGCTCGATGCCCGCGGCTGTGCTGCGGCCGCTGAGCGAAAGGTCCATCGCATCGCTGCGGCGGCGCTCGCCGTCGCTGGCGAATTGCCACAGCGTGAAGGTGCCGTCGGGCGCGAAGCGGTCGCACCATTGCGCGCATTCGTAGCTCGTCGGGTCGAACACGCCGAAGGGGAAGGCGACGCGGTCGTCGCTCTTCAGGCGCTGCGTCATCGCGTGCAGCGTGGCCCGCCAGTCGGGCGACAGCGTTTGCGTGATGCGCAGCGACGCGGTGTCGCCGTTCAGCACCACCGGCTGCGACCACGGCTGGTTGTTGAGGTTGGTGCGCGGGTCGATCTCGCTCGCGCCGGGCACGCGGTTGCCGAGCAGGCTGAAGCCGGGCACGCTGGGCTGCTGCTGTCGGCTCGACTCGAACTCGGCTTCGATCAGCGTGCCGCTGGGCAGGCGAACGTCGCTGGCCAGGGCGACGACGCGGCGGTGGCCGCGGGCGCTGCGCGTTTGCGGATCGAGGTCTTCGTAGGCCGCGTTGACGCGCAGGCCGAATTGCTCGTTGGTGCCGAAGCGCTCGCCGAGGTCGACCGCCGTCGCCGTGCCGCCGCCTTGGCGCGCTTCGACGCGTGCGCTGCGCACATGGCCCTCGGGCCGTTTGACGACCAGGTTGACCAGACCGCCCGGCGCGCTGGTGCCGGCCTGGATGCCGCTGGTGCCTTTGAGCACTTCGAGGCGTTCCTTGTTGTCGAGCGCGATCGCGGTCTCGGCGTTGATCGGCAGGCCGT
>JANOKY010000759.1:0-2943 GCA_031419635.1 Burkholderiales bacterium
CGGCCAGATCGAACTCGCCGCAGCGCTGGCCGACACGTCGCGCGGCAGCGCACTGCGCAGCTTCGTGAAGCAGCGCACCGGCCGCGAAGCGTTGAGCCTGGCCGACGCGATCCGAAGCTTCGCTGCCTTGGCACCCGAGGAGCAACTGATCTTTACCGACCAGGTGCTGACAGCCGAGGTGCGCGCTGCCGGTCGGGCAGCAGCGGCGCTGTCAGGCGCCGACCGCGACCGCGCTTACGCCAAGGCCTACGCGGCCATCGACACGGTGTTCCCGTTCATCGACGACGTGGGCCGAATCGGCAACCTTCGCATGGGTGCCAGCCAACTGAAAACCCTGCAGGGCAGCGACATCGTGATGCTGGCGCCACGCGGCGGCGTCAACGTCGGCGAGCTGACGGGCGGCGGTGCGAGTGCTGCCGAACTCGGCATCGTCACCACCGCCGGCGGCGGCGTTTCGATGGTCGTGCGCGACAACGTCGACGTGAACCAGTCGCGTGTCTTCACGGTCGGCAAAGGCGACCTGCTGATCTGGGCTGGCCAGGGCAACATCGACGCTGGCCGCGGTGCCAAGACCGTCACCGGCGCGCCGCCGCCGATCTATCGCGTCGAGGCTGGCCGGGTCGTCGTCGACACCTCGGGCAGCTTCTCGGGCAGCGGCATCGCGGTGCTGAACACCGACAGCACGCTCGACCTGTACGCGCCCAAGGGCGAGATCAATGCCGGCGACGCGGGCATCAAGTCGCTGGGCAACGCCTTCCTCGGCGCGTCGCGTTTCGTCGGTGCCGACAACCTGGCCATCAGCGGTGCGGCGGTGGGTGCGCCGCCACCTGCGCCGGCCGGTGGCGCCACCGCGGCGCTGTCCACGCTCAGCCAGTCGGGCGCACTGGCCGCGACCAACGTGAACGCCGACGACAGCGAGGAAGAAAAGCAGCGCAAGCGACGCAAGCGGCTGTCGCTGATCCTCGATTTCCTCGGCTTCGGCGAAGCCCCGGGCAAGCCTTGATTCGCCGCCCATTTTCAAAGTTGCTCGTCCTTCATTCCAGCCTCACACCATGCGCAAGCTCTTGATTCCGATCGTCCCGTTCATCGCGGCTGGCCTGCTGGCCGGGCTGCCCACGACGGGCCATGCCTGGTGGAACAAGGACTGGACCCAGCGCACCCGCATCACGCTGAACACTTCGGCGCAGGGCCTGGAAACCAAGGAGGCGGCCAACGCGGTCGCAGTGGCGGTGCGGCTGCATTCGGGCAACTTCGATTTCGTGGCGGCGCGGGAAGACGGCGCGGACCTGCGCGTGGTGGCCGGCGACGACAAGACGCCGCTGAAGTTCAGCGTCGAGCGCTTCGACAGCATCAACGAACTGGCGGTGCTGTGGGTGCAGGCGCCCACGTTGGCACCGGGCAGCGAGAAGAACAACCTCTACGTCTATGCCGGCAATGCCAAGGCCCCGGCCGATGCCGCGAACAGCAATGCCGCGAGCGGCTTCGACGCGGCCACGCTGGCGGCCATTCACTTCAGCGACAAAGAGGCGCTGGGCGTCGACCACCAGGGCGTGATTAAAACGGCAGCGCCGATTGCCATCGAGGCGAACGGCCTGCTGGCCGGCAGCGCCTCCCTCAACGGCAAGCCCATCGTCTGGCCGGCCAACGACAAGCTGAAGGTCGAGGCCGGCGCTGCCGTCACGCTGACGCTGTGGATCAAACCGGAATCCAGCGCCAGCGGCACGCTGGTCAAGTGGGGGCCGCTGGTGCTGGCGATGCAAGCCGGCAAGCTGGCGGCGCGCATCGACAAGGCCACGCTGGCCGGCGGCAACATCAAACCGCTGGTCTGGACGCAGGCCGCGCTCAGCGTGGGGGCAGGCAAGGCGGTGCTCTACCTGAACGGCAGCGAAGTGGCGCGGGCCGATGTTCAACTGCCCGCGCTCGCAGGCGCGCTGCAAGTCGGCGACGGCATCAAGGGCCTGGCCGACGAGCTGCAAATCGCGGCCGCCGTTCGCAGCGCCGAGTGGCTGCAAGTGGCCGCAGGAGCGCAGGGTGCCGAGAGCAAGCTGGTCGCGTCGCTGAAAGAGAAGGGCGACACGGCGGCCAGCGAGGGCGAGAGCCCCGGCTACATCGGCATCCTGGTGAAGAACCTGACCACCGATGCCTGGGCCGTGATCATCATCCTCGGCCTGATGTTCGTGGTTGCCTGCTGGGTGATGGTGACGAAGACGGTGTTCGTGGTGCGCGCCGACATGGACAACCGCAAATTCCTGCAACGCTTTCGCGGAGCCTCGCTCGACATGCTGCATCTGGAGCGCGGCAGCGCGCACCCGAACTCGTCGCTGTTTCGCCTGTACCTGGCCGGCGTGCGCGAACTGAAAAAGCGCGACATCGGGCACGACGAACAGACGCCCACCAAGCCGCTGTCGGGTGCCTCGCTCGACGCCGTGAAGGCCTCGGTCGACGCCGACCTGGTGCGCGAATCGCACAAGTTGAATTCGCAGATGGTGTTCCTGACCATCGCCATTTCGGGCGGCCCCTTCCTCGGGCTGCTGGGCACCGTGGTGGGCGTGATGATCACTTTCGCGGCGATTGCGGCGGCGGGCGATGTGAACGTGAACGCCATCGCGCCGGGCATCGCGGCGGCGCTGCTGGCCACGGTGGCCGGGCTGGCGGTGGCGATCCCGGCGCTGTTCGGCTACAACTATCTGGCGTCGCGGATCAAGAACATTTCGTCCGACATGCAGATCTTCGTCGACGAGTTCGTGACCCGCGTGGCCGAGACCTACGGCGCGCGTTGATGGACTGCCTGTCATGAGCGCAGACATCAAGGTCGAGAACCAGCCGTACGACGAAATCAACGTCACGCCGATGCTCGACCTGGCATACGTGCTGCTGGTGGTGTTCATCATTTTGACCACCGCGTCGGTGCAGGGCGTGAAGGTGAATGCGCCGACCACCGAG
>JANOKY010000760.1:0-2698 GCA_031419635.1 Burkholderiales bacterium
GGAAACCAGTTCTGGCTGGCGACGAAGCCGCTCAGGTTGCCGATCAGCGCACGCTGCGGGATCAGCGCGCCTTTGGGGGCACCTGTCGTGCCGCTGGTGTAGATCAGCACGGCAGCGTCGTCGCAGAGCGTGGCCACCGGCGTGACCGCCGCAGCGTCGCCGCGCAGGCAGGCCCGCCAGTCGACATCGCCGCGGCCTGCGGCGATGTCGGCGCTACCGACGGCGATCACGCAACGCAGCTCAGCGCATTCGCCGCGAACCGAGAGCAGGCCGTCGATCGCCGATTCGTCAACGATCGCCAGCACCGCCGCGCTGTCGCGCAGCCGGTAGGCCAGCGCCTCGGGGCCGAACAGCATCGACAAGGGCATCGCCACCGCACCGAGCGCGCTCACCGCCATCTGCGCCACCGCGGTTTCCAAGCGCTGCGGTAGCACGATCGCGACCCGGTCGCCACGCGCCACGCCGAGTGCGGCCAGTGCTGCGGCCAGGCGCAGCGCGCTGCCGTGCAAGTCGGCGTAGCTGAACCGGGCCACGCCGCCGCGCTCGTCTTCGCAGATCAGCGCGGTGGCGTCGGGCGTGTCGCGCGCCCAGCGCGCGCAGCACACCTCGAACCAGTTGAACTGGCTGGGAACTTGCCAGCGAAAACCTTGGTGGATCGATTCGTAAGCGTCGCGCATCGATGGCTCCCGTCAGCGCCGCAACAGCAGGTCGGCAATCACCGGCTGATGTTCCGAGGCCTTGCTCTGCCCGGCAAAGCTGTCCATCACGCCGATGTCGGGGCTGACCAGAATGTGGTCGATGCGCAGAAAGTCGTACCCGCGCCGCAGTGAGTGGCCGTAGGTGTAGCCGTAGCCGCGGCCGGCGCTGGAGAAGGCATCGCGCAGGCCGCTGGCCAACAGGGTCTGGATCACAGGGGACGACTCGGCCGCGTTCAGGTCACCTGCAACGATCAGCGAGCGGCGGCTGCCAGCAAGGTCGCGCGCCAGGGCGCCAGCCTGCGCGAGGCGGTCTTGGTGGTTGCGTTGCCAGTCATCGGCGCCGTCGAGGCCTTCACGGCGTGCCGCATTCAGACCCGACCGCGGTGACTGGAAATGCGCCGTCGCCAGGGTCAGCTCCGTGCCGCGAACGTCAACCACGCAGTGCAGATAGTTGTGGCTCTTGTTGCGAAAATCGATCTGCCCCGGCCCGCACTGTCGCAGCGCGAAGCGGCTGGCCACGACGTACTGGCCCAGCGCATGGACATGCGGCAAGCCGAACACCGGGCGCTGGCTCGACGCCGGGTCGCTGCCTGCCGCCAGCAGGCCCTCGGCGTCCTGCATGACCAGGATGTCGGGGTCGTGGCGGGCCACTTCCGCGGCCAGGGCGTTGATCCCGCCGCGCTGCTGCAAGGCCTGCAAGACCTTGATGTTGTAAGTCATCACGCGAACGCGGTCCGTGCCGGCGTCGCCGCGGTTCCATTGCAGGCCCATGCCCAGCGTCAGCAGCAGCGCCAAATTGGCCACGCTGGCCAGCACCCAGCCGCGACCGAGCCAGAACGAAAGCACCAACACGGCAACCGCCGGCAACAGGAACAGCGGGATAGGCAGGTAGCGCGACAGCTCCAACCACCAGGGACCATCGGCTACGCCGCGTTGGGCCAGCGTGAGCAGCGCCGTGGCGCCAACCACCGCCGCCACGCTGCAACGCGCCAGCAGGTTGAGCGCACGCACCCTGATGCGCAGGTCGACGCTCAACGGGTCGCGGGCACGCCCAGCGCCGCCAAACGCTCGCCGCTGAGGCGGCAGATGCGCCAATCGGGCATCACCGTGGCGCCAAGCTTTTCATAGAACGCGATTGCATTCACATTCCAGTCGAGCACGCTCCACTCGAAGCGGCCGCAGCCGCGCTCGATCGCCAACCTGGCCAGGTGTTCTAGCAGTGCGCGGCCCAGGCCGCTGCCGCGGTGGGCCGGGCGCACATACAGGTCTTCGAGGTACAGCCCCGGCCGCGCCAGGAAGGTCGAGTAGTTGCTGAAGAACAGGGCGAAGGCGACCACCTCGCCGGCCACTTCAGCGACCACGCATTCGGCCACCGGGCGCACGCCGAACAGGTGCGGCGCGAGCTTGTCGGGGGTGACTTCAAGCAGGTGCGTGAGCTGCTCGAACTCGGCCAGCTCGGTGATCAGGGCGACGATGGCGGTGACGTCACGCGGTTCGGCGGCGCGAAGGGTGTGCGGCGATCTCATGCAGCGATTCTGGCATCGCGCCAGGGGCCATGGGCATGGCCTACAGTGACGGCCATGACGCAGCCCTACACGCCCCGCCGCGCCGCGGCCAGCCGTCGCCTGCCGATCCGTGGCCTGAGCTACCACCTCGAAAGCTGGGGCGATGCGGCCCTGGCCACCCCCGAGCGCCCGCTGCTGCTGTTGCTGCACGGCTGGATGGACGTCGGCGCGTCGTTCCAGTTCATGGTGGATGCGCTGGCCGCGCTGGAAGGCGCGCAGCGCTGGATCGTCGCGCCCGACTGGCGCGGCTTCGGCCGCAGCAGCAACGGCAGCGGCGACAGCTACTGGTTCCCTGATTACCTCGGCGACCTCGATGCGCTGATCGACGCCTTGTCGCCGACCCAGCCGATCGACCTGCTCGGCCACAGCATGGGCGGCAATGTGGCGATGAGCTATGCCGGCGTGCGCCCCGCGCGCGTGCGGCGTCTGATCGAC
>JANOKY010000761.1:0-4662 GCA_031419635.1 Burkholderiales bacterium
CATCGCGCTGCCGCAGGGCCTGGCCAGCATGATCGGCCACAACGGCAGCGAGCTGTCGGGCGGCCAGCGCCAGCGCCTGGCGATCGCCCGCGCGATCTACAAGGACGCGCCGGTGCTGATCCTGGACGAAGCCACTTCGGCGCTGGACAACGAGAGCGAGCGCGCGGTGCAGGACGCCTTGAACGTGTTGATGCAGGGCCGCACCACGCTCGTGATCGCGCACCGGCTGTCGACCATCGAACACGCTGAACGCGTGGTGGCGATGGACCAGGGACGCATCGTCGAGCAAGGCACACATGCCGAATTGTTGGCGCGCGGCGGCCTCTATGCGCGCTTGCACGCCATGCAATTCAGAAGTTGATGCCATGACCCAAGCCATCTCCCGTTGGCCCGTCCCCGCGTTGAAAGACCTGCCCGAAGATTTGCGCGCATCCTCGACGCGCAAGCCAAGGCCGAGCGCTGAGCGGACCGGCGGCAGGCATTGCTTCCTCTCCCCCTGGGAGAGGGAACTGTTTGCGCAACGGCTGAATATCGACGCTCGTCACGGTCAGATTTTTCGATGCCTGACCACTGCCCTCGGCCGCGTGCCGAAGCCCCGGAAGCAGATCTTGAATTTCTGCAATCGGCCGCTTGCGGACCGCCGAACGCAACGCGAGCGCTCCGTGCATCGCAGCGCGCGCGCAGCGCAATAGCTCCACCGCCATGGACCACAGCACCACCTGGCTGACCACCAGCCTGATCTACCTGGCCGCGGCCGTGATCGCGGTGCCGTTGGCGCGGGCGCTGGGGCTGGGTTCGATCATCGGCTACCTCGGCGCGGGCATCGTCATCGGGCCGTGGGGGCTGGCGCTGGTGACGGATGCGCAGACGATCCTGACGGTGGCCGAGTTCGGTGTCGTGTTGATGCTGTTCCTGGTTGGCCTGGAACTCGAACCACGGCGCTTGTGGGCGATGCGCAAACCGATCTTCGGATGGGGCTCGGTGCAGGTTTTGGTCAGCGCGCTGGTGATGGCCCTGATCGGCATGGCGTTCGGCGTGGCCTGGCCGGTGGCCCTGGCGGCGTCGCTGGGTTTGGCGATGTCATCGACGGCGATCGGCCTGGCGGTGCTGGCCGAGCGCAATGTGCAGCCCACGCCGGCCGGCCAGGGCGTGCTCGGGGTGGCGCTGTTCCAGGACGTGTCGGCGATTCCGATTCTGGCGCTGTTGCCGCTGTTGCCCGTGGTCGTGGTGCAGGCTTCGACCGACGCCACCGGCAGCGCCTGGCTGGCCGCAGGCAAGGCGGTGGCAGTGATCGCCGCGTTGCTGCTCGGTGGCCGCCTGGCCTTGCGCCCGGCGCTGCGCTGGATCGCGCGCAGCCGCACGCCCGAGATCTTCACCGCGGCGTCGCTGTTGCTGGTGGTGGCCACCGCGGCGCTGATGCATGCGGTGGGCCTGTCGATGGCGCTGGGCGCCTTCCTGGCTGGCGTGCTGCTGGCCGAGAGCGAATACCGGCGCGAACTCGAAACCGACCTCGAGCCGTTCAAGGGCCTGCTGCTCGGCCTGTTCTTCATCGCCGTGGGCATGAGCATCGACTTTGCGGTGGTCTGGGCGCGGCCTCTGTGGGTGGCGCTGATCGTGCTCGGCTTCGTCGCCGTCAAGGCGCTGGTGCTGGTGGCGATGGCGCGGGCGATGAAGTTGCCGCTGGCCGAGCGGCCGCTGTTCGTGATCTTGCTGGCGCAGGGCGGCGAGTTCGGCTTCGTCGTCTTCCAGGCCGCGGCGCAGGCCGGCGTGATCGACGCCACCACCTCGTCGCTGATGGTCGCCGCGGTGGCGATCTCGATGCTGTTGACGCCGCTGGCGCTGGTGATCGTCGACCGCTGGGTCACGCCGCGCTTGAGCCCGCGCGGTGCGCCGCTGATGGCCGAGATCAACGAGCCGCAGCGCCAGGCGGTGATCATTGCCGGCTTCGGCCGCTACGGCCAGATCGTCGGCCGGCTGCTGCTGGCCAATGGCATCACGCCGACCGTGCTCGACCACGACAGCGAGCAGATCGAAGGCGTGCGCCGCTTCGGCTGGCGGGCCTTTTATGGCGACGCGACGCGGCTGGACTTGCTGCGGGTGGCCGGCGCGGCGCAGGCGCGGGTGCTGGTGGTGGCGATCGACGATGTCGAGCAGAGCCTGGCCCTGGTCGATCTGGCGCGCGAACATTTTCCGCAGCTCACGCTGGTGGCGCGCGCGCGCAATGTGCAGCATTGGTACCAGTTGAACGAGCGCGGCGTGACGCAGATCGAACGCGAGACTTTCGATTCGGCCCTGATGAGCGGGCGCAGCACCCTCGAAGCGCTGGGCTTCCAGCGCCACCAGGCACGCAACCTGGCGCTGCGCTTTCGCCGCCACAACCTCGAGCAGTTGAAGGAGAGCGCGCCTCATTTCCGTGACGAATCCAAGCTCATCGCGATGTCGAAGATCGGCCGCCAGCAGATGGAGCAGTTCATGGCCGACGAGCGCACGCGCAAGGACAGCCGGGTGCGCACGACTGGCTGGGCCGAACCCGCACGCGATCAAAGCAAGGAATAACCTGGCTCAGCGCAACCCGTCCCACAGCAGCTTGATGCCGGTGAAGAACATGCCGGAGTAGGCGACGCGGTAGAACCAGTCCGACGGAATGCGCCGCGTGGCCCAGATTCCGAGCCACACGCCCAGCGGCGCCAGCGGGATCAGCATCAGCGAGGTCAGCAGGATGCGCGTGTCGAACAGGCCCAGGCCGGCGTACGGGATCCACTTCGACAGGTTGATGACGCCGAACAGCACCGCCATCGTGGCGGTGTAGCGCAGCGGCTCCATGCGCAGCGGCAGCACATAGGCCGCCAGCGGCGGGCTGCCGGCATGGGCGACGAAGCTGGTGAAGCCGCCGGCGATGCCGAGCACGAAGCCGACCGCCTTGGGCGGCGGCGGCGCATCGCGGCGCGGCGGGAACAGCAGGCGCTGGGCCAGGAACAGCAACGTCAAGGTACCGACCACGGCGGCCACCGTCTTGCCCGACAGCAGGCCAAACAGCAGGGTGCCGACCAGGGTGCCGATCAGGCCGGCGGGAATCAGCAGGTGCAGCAAGGCGCGGTCGCGCAGGCGCCAGAGTTGCTTGATGCCGGTTGCGTCCATGACGAGCAGCAGCGGCAGCATCACCGCCGCGGCCTGCGGCACCGGCAGCGCCAGGGCCAACAGCGGCGTGGCCAGCGAGCCGAAACCCATCAGGAAACCGCTCTTGGCCAGCCCCATCAGCAACACCGCGGGCACGGCCACGGCGTAGAACCAGGGATCGGTGATGAACATTCAAGGCCCAGGCAGACAGACCGCAGTGACCGCACAATTGTCGGACCATGTTCGCCCCTTCCCAGCACGATGTGCGCCGCTTCTTCTGCGAGGCGCACAGCAAGCAGCGCGCGGCCCAGCCCTTGACGCCGATGGAGTTGCTGGCAGCGCAGTGGATCGCCGAGCACCCCGAGTACCACGCGGAACTGGCCGACCTCGAGGCGGCGCTGGCGGCGAGCTACAGCGTCGAAGAGGGACGCTCCAATCCGTTCCTGCACCTGTCGATGCACCTGACGATCACCGAGCAGGTGGCGATCGATCAGCCGCGCGGCATCAAGCAGGCGTTCGAGCTGCTGTGTGCCCGGCTCGGCTCATCTCATGAGGCGCAGCACCAGGTGATGGAGTGCCTGGGCGACATGATCTGGGCCTCGCAGCGTTCCGGTTTGCCGCCGGACGGGCATGCGTATCTGGACTGCGTTCGTTCGCGGGCGACGCGGTAGGTTATTCGCCTGCCGAGTCGGCACGCGAAGCGCTACTCCCCGACCAAGCCATTGCGGATCGCATACACCGTCAACTCGGAGTTGTTGGCCAAGCCCAGCTTCTGCAGGACGCGAGCGCGGTACACAGAAACCGTCTTCGGCGACAAGGTCAACAGCACAGCAATGTCCGACAGGCGCTTGCCCGAGGCGATCATCGTCAGCGTCTGCAACTCGCGGTCCGACAAGCTTTCGTGGGCCTGCTCATGCGTCGGCGAGCTCAGGCTCTCGACGAGCATCTGCGCGATCTCGGGCGTGACGTACTTGCGCCCCTGCGCCACCGTGCGCACCGCCTGCACGATCACCTGCGGGTCACCGGCCTTGTTGACGTAGCCGTAAGCCCCACCGCGCAGGGCCCGGATCGCGTACTGGTCTTCGGGGTACATGCTGACCACCAGCACCTTGACCGGATTGGCCTCGTCCTTGAGCGCATGCAGCACGTCCAGGCCGCTGCGCCCGGGCATATTGATGTCCAGCACCAGCACATCGCAGCGCGTCGTGCGCATCAGGCTGCGCAGTTCGCCGTACTCGCCGGCCTCGCCGACAACGCGGATGTCGACCGCTTCGGCCAGCGTGTCGCGAATGCCGCGGCGGATCAGTGCGTGGTCGTCGCACAGGATCACTTCAATCATAGGTTTCCCCAGGCGGATGGGTCGTGGCTCGCGCGGTCGAAACCGGTGTCGCCGAAGGCGGTGTCGACTTCGTGCGGGCCATGCGGGCCGACCGGCACCGACACGATCAGTGTCGTGCCGGTGGCGCCGCTGGACAGGTCGACCCAGCCGCCGACGGTGTCGGCGCGCTCACGCAGGCCACGGATGCCGAAGCTCTTGGTCTTGGC
>JANOKY010000762.1:0-2590 GCA_031419635.1 Burkholderiales bacterium
TTTCATCCATGCGGCGTAGCGCGCCAGCGGCGGCTGGTCGAGACCGAGTTTGGCGCTCAGCGCCTTCAGCGATTCGGGCGTGGCCGATTCGCCCAGCATCGTCTCGGCCGCATTGCCCGGCAGCACGTCGAGCACCGCGAAGACCAGCGCCGACGCGGCCAGCAGGGTGGCGATGAAGGTGGCGAAGCGTTTGAGGAGGAAGAGGGTCATCGGGACTCGGATTCGCGGTAGTCTATTGAATGTTCCTTCGGCCCTCGTGCCCCTTCCTGTAGCGGAGCCACTGATGACAAACATTCCTTTCGACGCGTCCTTGCTGCTGATCGACGGGCAGTGGCGCACCCCGGCTGACGGCCAGACACTGCCGCTCGAAAACCCGTCCGACGGCAGCGTGCTCACCCGCATCGCACGCGGCACGGCGGCCGACATCGACGCCGCCGTGGCCGCCGCCCGCGCCGCGCTGGACAGCGGCGCCTGGGGCCGCATGACGGCGGCCGAGCGGGGCCGCGTGCTGAGTGCCATCGGCCGCCAAGTGCTGGAGCAGGCCGACATGCTGGCGCACCTGGAAGCGCTCGACGTGGGCAAGCCGCTGAAACAGGGCCGCGCCGATGCGCTGGCGCTGGCCCGCTACCTGGAGTTCTACGGCGGCGCGGCCGACAAGGTGCATGGCCAGACGCTGCCGTACCAGGCAGGCTACACCGCGCTGACCTTGCGCGAACCGCATGGCGTCACCGGCCACATCGTGCCCTGGAACTACCCGATGCAGATCGTTGGCCGCAGCGTGGGCGCGGCGCTGGCCATGGGCAACGCCTGCGTGCTCAAGCCGGCTGAAGAAGCCTGCCTGACCGTGCTGGCGTTCGCACGCATCGCGATGCAAGCCGGGCTGCCGCCCGGCGCGCTGAACGTGGTGACGGGCCTGGGCGACGAAGCCGGCGCGGCGCTCTCAAGCCACCCCGGCATCGACCACATCTCGTTCACCGGCTCGGTGACCACCGGCGCGCTGGTGCAGGCAGCGGCGGCGGTGAACTGCATCCCCGTCACCTTGGAGCTGGGCGGCAAGAGCCCGCAGATCGTGTTCGCCGATGCCGACCTCGACGCGGCGCTGCCGTCGCTGGTCAACGCCGGGATTCAAAACGCGGGGCAGACCTGCTCGGCCGCGTCGCGCATTTTGGTGCAGCGGCCGGTGTTTGATGCGGTGCTGGCGCGCATGGCCGAGCGCTACCGCGCACTGCGCGTGGGGCCGGCGCTGCGCGACCTCGATGTGGGGCCGCTGATCTCGAAGCGGCAACACGAGATCGTGTCGCGCTACCTGGCCCTGGCGCGCGACAGCGGCTTGCAGATCGCGGCGCAGGCCGAGATCGTCAGCGATGCGCCGGCGGGCGGCCACTATCTGCGGCCCAGCCTGGTGGCCGGCGCGGGCCCGGATCACAGGCTGGCGCAGGAAGAAATCTTCGGCCCGGTGCAGGTGGTGATTCCGTTCGACGCCGAGGCCGAAGCCCTGCGCATCGCCAACGGCACGCCGTTCGGCCTGGTGGCGGGCGTCTGGACGCGCGACGGCGGCCGCCAACTTCGCATAGCGCGCGCGCTGAAATGCGGGCAAGTCTTCATCAACAACTACGGCGCGGGCGGCGGCGTCGAGTTACCCTTCGGCGGCGTCAAGCGCAGCGGGCACGGGCGTGAGAAAGGCTTCGAGGCGCTGTACGGATTTTCAAGTTTGAAGACAATTGCGATTCATCACGGCTAAGGACTCAACATGCGACTCAAAGACAAGATTGCCATCGTCACCGGCGCTGGCTCGGGCTTCGGCGAAGGCATCGCGCGCAAGTTCATCGCCGAGGGCGCGAAGGTGCTGATCGCCGACCGCGACGAGGCCAGCGCGCAGCGGGTTGCGAATGCTTTGGGGGCTGAGGCCATTCGCACCGACGTGGCCGATGCGGCCGATGTGAAGGCGATGGTGAGCGCCGCCATCGCTCGTTTCGGCGGGCTCGACATCCTGGTCAACAACGCCGGTGTGGGCCACTTGCCGCAGCCGCTCGAAGACCTGGCCGAGGCCGAGTTCGACCGCATCCTGGCGGTCAACGTGAGATCCATCTACCTGGCCGCCAAAGAAGTGGTGCCGCACTTCAAAGCTCAACGGCGCGGGGTCATTCTCAACATCGCCAGCACGGCCGGGGTCAGCCCGCGCCCGAAGCTGGCTTGGTACAACGCCAGCAAGGGCTGGGTCATCACGGCCACCCGCGCCATGGCGGTGGAACTGGCACCGTTCGGCGTGCGCGTGGTCGCGCTGAACCCGGTCGCCGGCGAGACGCCGATGCTGAAGACTTTCATGGGCGAAGACACACCCGAGATGCGCACCAAGTTTCTCGGCACCATTCCCATCGGGCGTTTTTCGACGCCGGAAGACCTGGGCAACGCCGCCTGTTTTATGTGCAGCGACGAGGCCTCGATGATCACCGGCGTGGCGCTGGAAGTCGACGGCGGGCGCTGCATCTGAGCGCGCCGACCACGAAGAGCCGCGCGCCGGTGCTGTTCCGCCGCCGGCAGGTCTGGCTCCCGACGCTGTGGGGCTCGCTGCTGCTGCTGGTGTTTTGCG
>JANOKY010000763.1:0-4695 GCA_031419635.1 Burkholderiales bacterium
GCGCGGCAGCGGTGCCAGCGCTGATCTCGCTCGGCTGGTACCGCGGCTGGAATGAAGATGCGTTGATCGCGGCCCCGTTCGAGGATTTGCGCGCGGGGCAGCGCTGGCGCTTCACGGTGCGCCTGAAGCAGCCGCATGGCACGCTCAACCCACACGGTTTCGACTTCGAGCTGTGGCTGTTCGAGCAGGGCATCCGCGCCACCGGCGATGTGCGCGCCACCGCGGCCGCGCCGGCCCGGCGCCTGGCCGACAGCGCCGCGCACCCGATCGAACGCTTGCGCCAGCGCGTGCGCGATGCGATCCGCTTGCGCGTGAGCGATGCGCGCGCTGCCGGCGTGCTGGCCGCATTGGCGGTGGGCGATCAGGCGGCGATCGAGCGCAGCGACTGGGATCTGTTTCGCGCCACCGGCATCGCCCACCTGGTCAGCATCAGCGGCCTGCATGTCACGATGTTCGCCTGGCTGGCCGGTGGCGTTTTCGGCTGGCTGTGGCGGCGCAGTGCGCGCGCGATGCTCGTGCTGCCCGCTACCGTGGCCGCGCGCTGGGGCGGCGTCGGCGCCGCCGCGCTGTACTCGCTGCTGGCCGGCTGGGGCGTGCCGGCGCAGCGCACCGTGTGGATGCTGGCCACCGCGGCGCTGCTGGCCAGCCTGGGCCTGCGCTGGCCCTGGCCGCTGGTGCTGCTCGCCGCAGCGGCGGTGGTCACCCTGCTCGACCCCTGGGCGCTGCTGCAGCCGGGCTTCTGGTTGTCGTTCGTGGCGGTCGGGCTGTTGATGGCCTCGGCGCCGGTGCAGCAGGACGCGCCGCTGGCCACCAACCGCCGCCAGGCTGTCGCGCAGGGCCTGCGCCACGGCTTGCGCACGCAGATCGTGGCCACGATCGGCCTGACGCCGCTGACCCTGGTGTTTTTTCAGCAGGTGTCGGTGGTCGGGTTCATCGCCAACCTGGTGGCGATCCCGCTGGTCACCTTGCTGATCACGCCGCTGGCCTTGCTCGGTGTGCTGCTGCCGCCCCTGTGGCAGGCCGGTGCAGCGTTGGTGCAAGCCATGGCGCTGGGCCTGGGCTGGCTGGCCGCCTGGCCGGGTGCGGTGTGGACCGCGGGCGTGGCGCCGCTGTGGGCGCAAATCGCCGGCCTGATCGGTGCGCTGTTGGCGCTGGCGCCACTGCCGTGGCGGCTGCGCGCGCTGGCGCTGCCGCTGATGCTGCCGCTGATGCTGCCGCCGACGTCCCGGCCCGCCGAGGGCGCGATGCAGGTCACCCTGGTCGACATCGGCCAGGGCAGCGCGGCCCTGGTGCGTACACGAAGTCATCTGCTGCTGCACGACGCCGGCCCGCAGTATTCGCCGGGCAGCGAGGCCGGCACGCGGGTGCTGCTGCCGTTGCTGCGTGCACAGGCCGCGCGGCGCATCGACCTGCTGATGCTCAGCCACCGCGATGCCGACCATGTCGGCGGCGCCGCTGCGCTGATGGCGGCGCTGCCGGTGACGGCGCTGTGGTCGTCGCTCGAAGCCTCGCACCCGCTGCGCGCGGGCAAGGTGCCGCACACCCGCTGCGAGGCCGGCCAGCAATGGCAATGGGACGGCGTGTCCTTCGTGGTGCTGCACCCGTTGGCCGCAGACTACGAGCGCCCCGGCCTCAAGCCCAACGCGATGAGCTGCGTGCTGCGCGTCACCGACGCCGCCGGCAACCGCCTGCTGCTCACCGGCGATATCGAGGCCGAGCAGGAGCAGCGCCTGGTGGCGACGGACGCCGCCGCGTTGCGCAGCAGCGTGCTGGTGGTGCCGCACCATGGCAGCAAGACTTCGTCGACGGCGGCCTTCCTAGATGCGGTGGCGCCCCAGGTGGCGGTGATGCAGGCCGGCTACCGCAACCGCTACGGCCACCCGGCGCCGCCGGTGCTGGCACGCTACACCGAGCACGGCATCGCGGTGGTCCGCTCGGATCGCTGCGGCGCCTGGACCTGGCGGCCGGGCGAGGGCGCCGGCATCTGCGAACGCGACGCAGCGGCTCGATACTGGCACCATCGGGCTGCCGGCGATGGCGCAGAACTTGCGACCCGTTGAGCCCTTGCCCTGCCGTATCGGAGACCTGCCTTGTCGATCCACGTTGCGCTGAACCATGTCACGCATTACCGCTACGACCGCCGCGTGGCGTTGTCGCCGCAGGTGGTGCGCCTCAAGCCCGCGCCGCATTGCCGCACCCCGATCCTGGCCTATTCGTTGCGCATCGAGCCCGAGCAGCACTTCATCAACTGGCAGCAGGACCCGTTCGCCAACCACCTGGCGCGGCTGGTGTTCCCCGAGCCGACCGCTGAGTTCAAGGTCACGGTCGACCTGGTGGCCGAGATGTCGGTCTACAACCCGTTCGATTTTTTTCTCGAGCCGGGCGCCGAGACTTTCCCGTTCGGCTACGGCACGGAGCTCGAGCATGAGCTGGCGCCGTACCTGGTCAAGGGCGCGCTGACGCCACGCTTCGCGGCCTTGCTGGCCAGCACCTCGCGCCAACCACAGCGCACGATCGATTTCCTCGTCGGCCTGAACCAGCGGCTGCAGGGCGACATCCGCTACCTGATCCGCATGGAGCCCGGCGTGCAGACGCCCGAAGTCACGCTCACCAATGCCAGCGGCTCGTGTCGCGACAGCGGCTGGCTGATGGTGCAGGTGTTGCGCCACCTCGGGCTGGCGGCACGCTTCGTCTCGGGCTACCTGATCCAGTTGAAGCCCGATGTGAAGGCGCTGGACGGCCCCAGCGGCACCGAGGTCGATTTCACCGACCTGCACGCCTGGTGCGAGGTCTACCTGCCCGGCGCGGGCTGGATCGGCCTGGACCCGACCTCGGGCCTGATGGCCGGCGAGGGCCACATCCCGGTGGCCTGTACGCCCGAGCCGTCGAGCGCAGCGCCGGTGAGCGGCGCGGTCGATGAATGCGAAGTGAGCTTCGAGCACCGCATGAGCGTGACGCGCATCCACGAATCGCCGCGGGTCACGCTGCCGTACAGCGACGATCAATGGCAGGCCATCGTCGATCTCGGCCAGCGCGTCGATGAGCAACTCGTGGCCGGCGACGTGCGCCTGACGATGGGCGGCGAGCCGACTTTCGTGTCGGTCGATGACCGCGACGGCGCCGAGTGGAACACCGACGCATTGGGCCCGACCAAGCGCGGCCTGGCCCAAGGGTTGACGAAAACGCTGCGCGACCGCTATGGCGCCGGCGGCTTCCTGCACTTCGGCCAGGGCAAGTGGTACCCGGGCGAGCAGTTGCCGCGCTGGGCCTTGTCGATCGCCTGGCGCGCCGACGGCCAGCCCTGCTGGAACGATGCAACGCTGTTCGCCGACGAGCGCGAGCCGCAGCGCCACACCAGCGCCGACGCGGCGCGCTTCCTGGCCACGCTGTGCATCAAGCTCGGCCTGGATGCCAAGCATGTTCTGCCGGCGTTCGAGGACGCCTGGTACTACCTCTGGCGCGAGCGCCGCCTGCCGGTCAACGTCGACCCCTTCGATTCGCGCCTGGACGACGAATACGAACGCGCGCGCTTGCACCGCGTTTTCGACCAGGGCCTGTCGCAGGCGGTCGGCCACCTGCTGCCGCTGCGGCGCAGCGACGATGCACCCTTGCACGGCCCGCGTTGGCAAACAGGCCCCTGGTTTCTGCGTGACGAGCGCCTGTACCTGCTGCCCGGCGATTCGCCGATGGGCTACCGGCTGCCGCTGGATTCGCTGCCCTGGGTGGCCAAGGCCGACTTGCCGATGCTGATCGAGCAGGATCCGTTTGCGCCGCGGGCCGCACTCCCGACCCGCGCGCAACTCGCTCCTTCGCCTTCGGCGGGGGAAGGCCAAGCCCAATCCCAAACCCAACCGCAGCGTTTCGAGTCGGCCCGCGAGATCATCCGCACCGCGCTGTGCGTCGAAGTGCGTGACCCGAATCGCATGAGCGGCCCCGCGGCGAGCGGCGACAAGCGCGGCGTGCTCTACGTCTTCATGCCGCCATTGACCGCACTCGACGACTACCTCGAACTGCTCGCCGCGATCGAAGCCACCACTGCCGAGCTGGGCCTGAAGATCGTGCTCGAAGGCTACCCGCCGCCGCGCGACCCGCGGCTGAAAATCCTGCAGGTCACGCCCGACCCCGGTGTCATCGAAGTCAATATCCACCCGGCGCGCAACTGGGCCGAGCTGGTCGACCACACCGAGTTCCTTTACGACGCGGCGCACCGCACCCGGCTGTCGAGCGAGAAGTTCATGCTCGACGGCCGCCACACCGGCACCGGCGGCGGCAACCACTTCGTGCTCGGTGGCGCCACACCGGCCGACAGCCCCTTCCTGCGCCGGCCCGACCTGCTGGCCAGCCTGCTCACCTACTGGCACAACCACCCCAGCCTGAGCTACCTTTTCTCGGGCCTGTTCATCGGCCCGACCAGCCAGGCGCCGCGGCTGGACGAGGCGCGCAACGACCAGGTCTATGAAGTCGAGCTGGCGCTGACCGAGCTCGAGCGGCAACTCGCGCTGCACAAGAACGGCATCCCGCCCTGGGTGGTGGACCGCACCTTGCGCAACCTGTTGATCGACGCCACCGGCAACACCCACCGCGCCGAGTTCTGCATCGACAAGCTGTACTCGCCCGACGGCCCGACCGGTCGCCTGGGCCTGCTGGAGTTGCGTGCTTTCGAGATGCCGCCGCATGCGCGCATGAGCCTGGCGC
>JANOKY010000764.1:0-2988 GCA_031419635.1 Burkholderiales bacterium
AGGAGATGGTGATGCCGGGCGACAACGTCAGCATCACTGTGAAGCTGATCAACCCGATCGCGATGGAAGAAGGCCTGCGGTTTGCCATCCGAGAGGGTGGGCGCACCGTCGGCGCCGGCGTCGTGGCCAAGATCTTGGAATGAATGAAGGCTGGTGAATTTCTCGCTACAGGGGCATAGCTCAATTGGCAGAGCGTCGGTCTCCAAAACCGAAGGTTGGGGGTTCGAGACCCTCTGCCCCTGCCAGATGCCGGTAAGTCAGACCGGCCTCTTTAGACACCCAGACAAGCGGCCCGCAGGTGGCGAAAGCTGCCGGCGGGCTCGGGTTTCAGAAACGCAGTTTGCGATGTGATGATGAGTACCACTCCCCAAGTCGAAACGATTTCCCCGGCGGCGGACAAGGCCAAGCTGGCTGCGGCCGCCTTGCTGTTGGTCGGCGGCGTGGCGGCGTATTACCTGATCAAGCAGGCTGACTGGATTCGCTGGTCGGCGCTGATCGTGCTGCTGCTGGCGGCAGTGGCGACCTTCTTCATGGCCGAGCCGGGCAAGCAGTTGCTGGCCTTCGGCCGCGACGCCTGGCGCGAGACTCAGAAGGTGGTTTGGCCCAGCCGCAAGGAAGCCATGCAGATGACGGGCTATGTGTTCGCCTTCGTCGTCGTGATGGCGCTGTTCCTGTGGTTGACCGACAAGACGCTGGAATGGCTGCTGTACGACCTGGTCCTGGGCTGGAAGCGCTGAGAAAGAATGTTCATGAGCGAAACCCAAGCCGTTGCCGCCGCTGTTGAACCGACGCCGCCCTCGCCGCTGCGCTGGTATGTGGTGCATGCCTACTCGGGCATGGAGAAGGCGGTCGAGCGCAATCTGCAGGAGCGCATCGAGCGCGGCGGCATGCAATCCAAGTTCGGCCGCATCCTGGTGCCGACCGAGGAAGTGGTCGAGCTGAAGAACGGCAAGAAGGCCGTTTCGCAGCGGCGCTTCTTCCCCGGCTATGTGCTGGTCGAAATGCTGATGGACGACGAGAGCTGGCACCTGGTCAAGCACACCAGCAAGGTCACCGGTTTCGTCGGCGGCGCCAAGAACCGGCCGTCGCCGATCTCGGAAGCCGAGGTCATGAAGATCGTCAACCAGATGAAAGAGGGCATCGAGAAGCCCAAGCCCAAGGTCGAGTGGATCGCCGGTGAGCTGGTGCGAGTGAAGGACGGCCCGTTCACCGACTTCAACGGTGCCGTCGAAGACGTCAACTACGAGAAGTCGAAGGTGCGCGTCAGCGTCACGATCTTCGGCCGGGCCACGCCGGTCGAGCTGGACTTTGCGCAGGTCGAGAAGATTTGAGTTTTTCCATCGCCGGTCCCGCCGCAGCCCCGGGGTCGAAGAGTTGAGCAACACGGGCTGAGTTCACGAGGAGCTTGGCGGCCCTTTGCGGTCACAGGCGTTCGAACTCGATAGGAGCCATTCATGGCAAAGAAAATCGTCGGCTTGATCAAGCTGCAAGTACCGGCCGGCAAGGCCAACCCCTCGCCACCAATCGGCCCGGCCCTGGGCCAGCGCGGCTTGAACATCATGGAGTTCTGCAAGGCGTTCAACGCCCAGACCCAGGGCGTCGAGCCCGGCCTGATGCTGCCGGTGGTGATCACCGCCTTCGCCGACAAGTCGTTCACCTTCATCCTGAAGAGCCCGCCCGCGTCGGTGCTGATCAAGAAGGCGCTGAAGCTGGAGAAGGGTTCGCCCAAGCCGCACATCGACAAGGTCGGCAAGCTCACGCGCGCGCAGGCCGAGGACATTGCCAAGCTGAAGATCAAGGACCTGACCGGCTCCGACCTGGACGCCGCCGTGCGCACCATTGCCGGTACCGCCCGCTCGATGGGCGTGACGGTGGAAGGAGTCTGACCATGACCCAACTGACAAAAAAGGCCAAAACCCAGGCGGGCAAGGTCGACAGCCTCAAGCTCTACCCGGTGGCTGATGCGCTGACCCTGGTCAAGCAGTTCGCCACCGCCAAGTTCGACGAATCGATCGACGTGGCGGTGCAGCTCGGCATCGACGCGAAGAAGTCCGACCAGGTGGTGCGCGGCGCCGTCGTGATGCCCAACGGCACCGGCAAGACAAAACGCGTGGCGGTGTTTGCCCAAGGCGCCAAGGCCGAGGAAGCCAAGGCCGCCGGTGCCGACATCGTCGGCATGGACGATCTGGCCGCCGAGATCAAGGCCGGCAAGATGGATTTCGATGTCGTCATCGCCTCGCCCGACACGATGCGCGTGGTCGGCACGTTGGGCCAGATCCTGGGCCCGCGCGGCCTGATGCCCAACCCGAAGGTCGGCACGGTGACGGCCGATGTGGCCCAGGCGGTGCGCAATGCCAAGGCCGGCCAGGTGCAGTTTCGCGTCGACAAGGCCGGCATCGTGCACGCCACGATCGGCCGCCGCAGCTTCGACAGCGACAAGCTGCACGGCAATCTGCAGGCCCTGATCGAGGCGCTGAACAAGGCCAAGCCGGCGTCGAGCAAGGGCATCTACCTGCGCAAGGTGGCGCTGAGCTCGACGATGGGCGTCGGTGCCCGCGTGGATGTGGCGACGATCGTTGCCGCACCGGCGCAGGCTTGAAGTGAATTGAGGCAGCGCGCTTGTCTGGCGCGCTGCCGAGTGAATTGGTGGGCTGCGGCAAAGCAATTTGCCGCAGGCCGTCAAAGACCGCTGGTGGAGCGAAGGCTCCCTAAACGAGGGTCGCGCCGCAAGGCAACACCTGAGGCCAGCGCAGATGGCGTCCCCGCTGTCGAGGAAGCTTGGGTTTCCGAGACGGCAAGGTCGCTGGGTGTGTCCAACGGGCTTCACGGCCTCGACGACACGTTTTTAGTGAGGAGCAGACCTTGAGTCTCAATCGCAACGAGAAAGCAGCCGTCGTGACGGATGTGGCCGCGCAAGTCGCGCGTTCGCAGACGCTGGCGCTGGCCGAGTACCGTGGCCTCACCGTGGAACACATGAACAAGCTGCGC
>JANOKY010000765.1:0-9839 GCA_031419635.1 Burkholderiales bacterium
ACGCCGGTGCACTACCGCTGCGATGAAGAGTCGGGCTGGTTGCCTGACATCGACGACATCGAGCGCCGCATCACACCGAACACACGCGGCATCGTCGTCATCAACCCGAACAACCCGACCGGCGCGCTCTACCCGGCGAGCGTGCTGCGCGAGATCGTCGAGGTGGCGCGAGCGCACCAGCTGATCGTGTTCGCCGACGAGATCTATGACAAAACGCTGTACGACGGCGAGACGCACACCAGCATCGCCTCGCTGGCCGACGACGTGCTGTTCGTGACCTTCAATGGCCTGAGCAAGAACTACCGCTCCTGTGGCTACCGCGCCGGCTGGATGGTGGTCTCGGGCCACAAGCGCCATGCCAAGGACTACATCGAAGGCCTGAACATGCTGGCCTCGATGCGGCTGTGCGCGAACACGCCCGGGCAGTTGGCGATCCAGACCGCACTGGGCGGCTACCAGAGCATCAAGGATTTGGTGGCGCCGAGCGGGCGACTGGGCCGCCAGCGCGATCTGGCGTATCAGTTGCTGAGCCAGATCCCGGGCCTGAGCGTGGTCAAGCCCAAGGCCGCGCTGTACATGTTCCCGCGCCTGGACCCGAAGCTCTACCCGATCGACGACGACCAGCAGTTCGCCTACGACCTGCTGGCCGAGGAGAAGGTGCTGATCGTCCAGGGCTCGGGCTTCAACGTGCCTGACATCCAGCACTTCCGCATCGTCTTCCTGCCCAACTCCGACGACCTCACCGAGGCCATCGGGCGCATCGCGCGCTTCCTCGACCACTACCGCAAACGGCATCACTCGTGAACCTGACTTCATCTTCAGCGACGACTTTGAAACCGATTCAGGTCGGCCTGCTTGGCATCGGCACCGTCGGCTCGGGCACCTACAGCGTGCTGACGCGCAACCAGGCTGAAATCCGCCGCCGCGCCGGCCGCGGCATCGAGATCGCGATGGTCGCCGACCTCGACACGGTGCGCGCCAAGGGCATCGTCGGCGACCGGATCGAAGTGGTGGCCGATGCCCGTGCGGTGATCGCCAACCCGGCCATCGACATCGTCGTGGAGTTGATCGGCGGCACCGGCATCGCCCGCACCCTCGTGCTCGAAGCCATCGCTCAGGGCAAGCATGTCGTGACCGCCAACAAGGCGCTGCTGGCGGTGCACGGCAATGAGATCTTCGCTGCGGCACGCGAACGTGGCGTGATGGTCGCCTTCGAGGCCGCAGTGGCCGGCGGCATCCCGATCATCAAGGCCCTGCGCGAGGGCCTCACCGCCAACCGCATCGAATGGGTGGCGGGCATCATCAACGGCACCACCAACTTCATCCTGTCGGAGATGCGCGCCAAGGGCCTCGACTTCGAGGTCGTGCTGAAGGAAGCGCAGCGCCTGGGTTACGCCGAGAGCGACCCGACTTTCGACATCGAAGGCGTTGACGCGGCCCACAAGGCCACGATCATGAGCGCGATCGCGTTCGGCGTGCCGGTGCAGTTCGACAAGGCGCATGTCGAGGGCATCACCCAACTACAGGCGGTGGACATCCGCTATGCCGAGCAGCTCGGCTACCGCATCAAGCTGCTCGGGATCACCAAGCGAAGAGAGCACGGGATCGAGCTGCGCGTGCACCCGACCCTGGTGCCGAGCAAACGCCTGATCGCCAATGTCGAAGGCGCGATGAACGCGGTGATGGTGCAGGGCGACGCCGTCGGCACCACGCTCTACTACGGCAAGGGGGCGGGCGCCGAGCCGACCGCCAGCGCGGTGGTCGCCGACCTGGTCGACATCACCCGCCTGGCCACGGCCGACCCCGACCACCGCGTGCCCCACCTGGCCTTCCAGCCCGATGCGATGGCCGACACGCCGATCCTGGCCATCGAGCAGGTGGTGACGGCTTTCTACCTGCGCCTGGTGGTGGCCGACGAAGCGGGGGTGCTGTCGAAAATCACGACCATCCTGGCCGAGCACGGCATCTCGATCGACGCCGTGTTGCAGCGTGAATCGGCCGAAGGCGAGCGCCAGACCGACCTGATCATCCTGACCCACGACACCGTCGAGGGCAAGATGCGCCAGGCGCTGGCGCAAATGCAAGCGTTGCCGACCGTGCTGGCCCCGATCGTGTCGATACGCAAGGAAGAGCTGGCGTGAGGTACCTGAGCACGCGCGGCGATGCCACCCCGCGCGCCTTCTGCGACATCCTGCTCGAAGGTCTGGCGCCCGACGGCGGTCTGTACCTGCCGACGCATTACCCGCGCATCGACAGCGCGACGCTGACACGTTGGCGCGCGCTGCCCTACGCCGACCTGGCCTTCGAAGTCCTGTCGCTCTACATCGACGACATCCCGGCCGATGACATGCGTGCGCTGTGCCGCAAGACTTACACCGCTGCGGTGTTCGGCAGCCAGGCCATCGTGCCTTTGAAGCCGCTCGAAGCAGGCGTCGCGCTCGAAGCCCTGTCCAACGGCCCGACGCTGGCCTTCAAGGACCTGGCGATGCAGTTGCTCGGCGGCCTGTTCGAGTACGAACTCACACGCCGCGGGCAAACGCTGAACATCCTGGGCGCCACTTCGGGCGACACCGGCAGTGCGGCCGAGTACGCCATGCGCGGCAAGCGCGGCATCAATGTCTTCATGCTCAGCCCGAACGGCCGCATGAGCCCGTTCCAGCAGGCGCAGATGTTCAGCCTGCAAGACGCCAACATCCACAACATCGCCATCGACGGCGTGTTCGACGAATGCCAGGACATCGTCAAGGCGGTCAGCAACGACCTGGCCTTTAAGCGCGCGCGCCACATCGGCACCGTCAACTCGATCAACTGGGCGCGCCTGCTGGCCCAGGTGGTCTATTACTTCGCAGGCTACTTCCAGGCCTCCTTCGATACCTCAGGCCCTTCGACAGGCTCAGGGCATTCGGACCTTCCACGCATCAGCTTCGCCGTCCCCTCGGGCAATTTCGGCAACATCTGCGCTGGCCACATCGCCCGCAGCATGGGCCTGCCGATCGAGCGCCTGATCTGCGCCACCAATGAGAACGACGTGCTCGACGAGTTCTTCAAGAGCGGCAGCTACCGGCCGCGGGCCAGCGCCGAAACGCACGAGACCTCGAGCCCGTCGATGGATATCAGCAAGGCCAGCAATTTCGAGCGCTTCATCTTCGATCTGCTCGGCCGCGATGGCGCGCGCGTCACGCAACTGTTCGATGGCGAATTGCGCGAGCGTGGCGCGTTCACGCTGACCCGCGACGAGTTCGCGCGCATCGCCGGCTACGGCTTCGTCTCCGGCAAGAGCACGCACGCAGAGCGCCTGGCCACGATCCGCGACACCTGGCAGCGTTTCGGCATCGTCATCGACACCCACACCGCCGATGGCCTCAAGGTCGGCCGCGAACAGCGCCGTGAAGGCGAGCCGCTGCTGGTGCTCGAAACCGCGCTGCCGGCCAAGTTCGCGGCCACGATCCGCGAAGCGCTCGGCCGTGAGCCGGATCGGCCACCGGGCTTCGACGGCATCGAAGAGCGGCCCAAGCGCTTCACTGTTTTGCCCGCCGATGTGAACGCCGTGCGGCGCTACATCGAAGACCATGTCTGAGCCGCGCGCGCCGATGCTGAGCCTGGACGAGGTGCTGGTGCGACTCGTTGCCGGCGCCGCCGCGGCGCGCATCGCCGATGTCGAGCAGGTGCCCACCTTCGACGCCCTCGGCCGCGTGCTCGTCGCCGAGGTGGTTTCGGCCATCGACGTGCCGCCCGCCGACAACAGCTCGATGGACGGCTACGCGGTCCGCGTGGCCGATGTGCCGCAAGCCGGCACCGTGCTGCCGGTGGGCCAACGCATTCCCGCTGGCGTCGTCGGCGCACCCCTGGCCGCCGGCATGGCCGCGCGCATCTTCACCGGTGCGCAAGTGCCCGTCGGCGCCGATGCGGTGGTGATGCAGGAGCAATGCGAGGCGGTCGAGGGCGGCGCGCGCATCAACACCGTGCCGCAACCCGGGCAATGGATTCGCCGCCGCGGCGAAGACGTGCGCGTCGGTGCGATGGTGTTGGCCACAGGCTCGCGTCTCACGCCGCAGGCACTCGGCCTGGCGGCCGGTGTCGGTGCCGCAAGGCTCACGGTCTGCCGCCGCCCGCGCGTGGCCCTGTTCTCGACCGGCGACGAGCTGGTGATGCCCGGCAGCGTCGCGCCCGAAGCGCTGCCGCCCGGCGCGATCTACAACTCGAATCGCTACACCCTGCGCGGCCTGCTGCAAGCGGCCGGCTGCGAGGTCACCGACCTGGGCATCGTGCCCGACCAACTCGGCGCAACGCGCGACGCACTGCGCCGGGCTGCCGCCGCACACGATCTGATCCTCACCTCCGGCGGCGTCTCGGTCGGCGAGGAAGACCACATCCGCCCGGCAGTGGCCGCCGAGGGCCGCATCGAGATGTGGCAGGTCGCCATCAAGCCGGGCAAGCCGCTGGCGTTCGGGGCGGTGCGCCGCGAACGGGGAAGCACAGAGGCGGGCGAGGCGCTGTTCATCGGCCTGCCGGGCAACCCGGTGTCGAGCTTCGTGACCTTCCTGGTCGCAGTGGCGCCAGTCCTGCGCGCGATGCAAGGCCTGCCCGCCGCGTTGCCCGAGGCCCTGCCGCTGCCCGCGCATTTCGACTGGCCGCGCCCCGACAAGCGCCGCGAATTCCTGCGCGTACGCCGCAATGCCGCCGGCGGCCTGGACCTGTTTGCCAACCAGAGCTCGGGTGTGCTGACCTCGGCGGTGTGGGCCGACGGCCTGGTCGACAACCCACCCGGCCACGCGATCGCGCAGGGAGAGATGCTCGCCTACCTCCCGCTGGCCGTCCTGATCGGTGCCTGAGCGATGGCGATCACCGTGCGCTACTTCGCTGCGCTGCGCGAACGCCTCGGCTCGCAGGAATCGGTGCAGGTGGCCGCCGGCGCGACGCTGGGCATGCTGCGCGACCAGCTCATCGCCAGCAGCCCGCGCCACGCCGACGCGCTGCGCCGTGGCCGCGCCTTGCGCTGCGCGTTGAACCACGCGCTGGCGGATGAAGACGCCGTGCTCGTCGACGGCGCCGAAGTGGCGTTCTTCCCTCCGGTGACCGGCGGCTGACCATGAGCGTGGCGCGCGTTCGCATCCAGGCCGAAGACTTCGACGCCGGCCGCGAGATCTCGGCACTGCGCGAGGGCGACGGCGGCGTTGGCGCCATCGCCGCTTTCATTGGCACCGTGCGCGACCGCAGCGCCGGCAGCGGTGCGGCAGATACCACGAGGATGGAGCTCGAGCATTACCCGGGCATGACTGAGCGCGCGATCGAAGCCATGATCGATGCCGCGCAGGCACGCTTCGACATCCGCGGCGCCCGCGTCATCCACCGCGTCGGCGCGCTGATGCCGCAGGACCAGATCGTGCTCGTGGTGGTCAGCTCAGCGCACCGCGGCGAGGCCTTCGCGGCCTGCCAGTTCCTGATGGACTACCTGAAAACCCAGGCGCCGTTCTGGAAGAAGGAGCATCGCCCCGACGGCACGGCCGAGTGGGTCGATGCCCGCGTCACTGATGACGCGGCGCTCGAGCGCTGGGGACTGAAAAGCGGCAACGCGGCATGAGCGCGCCGGGCCGCCCCAAGCGCTCTTGTCCCCGCTTGGCGGGGCGACGCGCAGCGTCAGGGGTGCGACGTTGACGGCGCTGCCGCTCGCACCCGCACTGCTGGCGGTGTTCGTCGGCGCCGGCTGCGGCGCCTGCCTGCGCTACGCCCTGGGCGAGACGCTCAACCGCCTGCTGCCGCAAATGCCGCTGGGCACCCTGGCCGCCAACCTGATCGGCGGCTATGCGGTCGGCGTGGCGATCGCCTTCTTCGCCTGGCGTACTGATGTGTCGCTGCTGTGGCGGCTGGCGCTGATCACCGGTTTTCTCGGCGGCTTGACCACGTTCTCGACCTTTTCGGCCGAAGTCGTCAACGCCTTCACGCGCGGCGAGCCGGGCTGGGCGCTGGCCATCGCCGCGTCGCACCTGGCCGGCTCGTTGCTGCTCACCGTGCTCGGCATCGCCACCGTGCGGGCGCTGGTGTCGGGCTGATTCAGCGCGCCCCCGCCAGTCCGCCGCTGGTCGCTCGCGCCCGAGGGCGACGCTTATAGTGCGGCCGTCATGAGCGCAGCCTTGCCCGTTGTCGAACCCGGTCTCGATGCCCGCGCCTTGCGCGCCGCGCTCGGCGGCTTTGCCACCGGGGTGACGATCGTCACCTGTCGCGACCGCGCAGGTGAGCCAGTGGGGCTGACCGTCAATTCGTTCAACGCGCTGTCGCTGGCGCCGCCGCTGGTGCTGTGGTCGCTGCGGCTGGCCAGCCCGGCGCTGGCAGCCTTCGACGCGGCCACGCATTTCGCCATCAACGTGCTGGCCGAATCGCAGGTCGAGCTGTCGCGGCGCTTCGCCTCGGCGCAGCCGGGCAAGTTCGAGCAGGGGCTGTGGGGCGAGGGCGCGGCCGGCCAGCCGCTGCTGGCCGGCTGCACGGCGAGCTTCGAGTGCGAGCGCGCCAGCAGCCAGGCCGCCGGTGACCACCGCCTGTACATCGGCCTCGTGCTGGCGGCCAGCGTGCAGGCGGTGCCGCCGCTGGTTTTCCACAGCGGCCACTACCACCTGCTGGGAGAAATCCTGTGATGCCCGCGCCGCTCGAAGGCGCGTGGATCGCCGCCTTCGTCGAGGTGCTGCAACGCTGCGGCGTGCAGCCGGGCGATGCCTGCGCGGTGCTGGCCGAGACGCGCTCGCGGCCGGTGTTGCCGCAACTCGCCGCGCTGGCCTTGCAGCAGATCGGCGCGCGGTACTTCCACGTCACGCTGCCGACGCCGCCCCACACGGCTCCGGTGCCGGTGCGCTCGACCGGCGCCTCGGCGGCGCTGGCCGGGCAGGGCGCCGTGGTGCAGGCGCTGGCCCGCTGCACCCTGGTGGTGGACTGCACGGTCGAAGGCTTGCAGCACGCCGCCGAGTTGGCGCAGATCCTGGCCGGCGGCGCGCGCGTGCTGGTGGTCAGCAACGAGCACCCGGAGATCCTCGAACGCTGCCTGCCGCAAGCCGAAAACGAAGCCCAGGCGCGCGACGCGATGCGCCGCTTGAAGGCGGCCAGACGCATGCAGGTCAGCTCGGCCGCCGGCACCGATCTGGCGATCGACCTGGCCGGTGCGCGCATCGGTGGCGTCTGGGGCTACACCAGCAAGCCCGGAACGCTGACGCATTGGCCCGGCGGCCTGGTGCTGGCCTTCCCGGCAGCGGGCCGCGTCAACGGCAGCTTGGTGCTCGACCGCGGCGACGTCAACCTGACTTTCAAACGCTATTTGCACGACGCCGTGCGGCTGGTGATCAGCGACGACCATGTCACCGAAGTCAGCGGTGAATCGCCCGACGCCGAACTGATGCGCGGCCACTTCGCCGCCTGGGGCGAGCGCGCGGCCTACGCCGTGTCGCATGTCGGCTGGGGCCTGAACCGGCGTGCGCGCTGGGACGCGATGGCGTTTTACGACAAGAGCGATTTCAACGGCACCGAGCTGCGCGCCTTCGCCGGCAATTTTCTCTACTCGACCGGCGCCAACGAAGTCGCCGGCCGCCACACGCTGGGCCACTTCGACCTGCCGCTGCGTGGCTGCACGGTCGAACTCGATGGCGTGGCCGTCGTGCGCGAAGGGGTCTTGCTGTGAACGAAGTGCGGTTGGTGCGCGACGCGCCGCTGGCGCACCTGCGCTGGGGCGACGGCGAGGGCGTCGTCGTGCTGCTGCACGGCGTCGGCGGGGGCCGCGAAGCCTGGGGCGACAGCATCTCGGGCACCGGCGCCGCGCTGGCCGAAGCCGGCTTCACGGCGATCGCGGTCGACCTGCCCGGCTATGGCGATTCGCCTTTGATCGCGCCCTACGACATGGCCGGCCTGGCCGCAGCCGTGGTTGTGTTGATCGATGCATTGCAGCCCCGGCGCTGCGCCCTGGTCGGCCACAGCATGGGCGGCATGGTGGCTCAGGAGCTGATGGCCCGCGCCGCCGATTGCGTGCAGGCCCTCGTGCTCAGTGGCACCTCACCGGCCTTTGGCAAACCCGGCGGCGCCTGGCAGGCCGAGTTCCTGGCCCAGCGCCTGGCGCCGCTGGATGCCGGCGCGGGCATGGCTGCACTAGCACCCGGCCTGGCCCTGGGCATGGCCTCACCGACAGCGCCGCACGACGCGGTGGCGCGCGCGGCGGTGCTGATGTCGGCGGTGCCCGAGGCCACCTACCGCCGCGCACTGCAAGCCATCGCCGGCTTCAACCGCCGCGAGTTGCTCGGCGACCTGCGCCTGCCGGTGCTGTGCCTGGCCGGCGAGCATGACCGCAATGCGCCGCCCGCGGTGATGCAGCAGATGGCCGCGCGCATTGCCGGCGCCGAGTACCACTGTATGGCAGGGGTCGGCCACCTTGCCAACATGGAGGCGCCCGCACTGTTCAACCGCGCGCTGGTCGATTTCCTGCAACGCCGTTTTTGAGATTCAGAACCGAGGTCTGCCATGCCCGACCCGAGCGCTCACATCGCCGGCAACGCCGCCACCCTGACCGCGCAGCAGCGCGAGCTGATCGCCCTGGCGGCCACGCTTGGCCGCGACAAGTTCGCACCGCGCGCCGCGCGCTGGGACCGCGAAGCCAGCTTCCCGTTCGAGAACTATGCCGACCTGCGCGCGGCCGGGCTGCTTGGCATCTGCGTGCCCAAGGCGCAGGGCGGCCTGGGGGCCGATTTCGCCACCTACGTGATGGTCGCGGCCGAGCTCGGCCGCCACTGCGGCTCGACCGCACTGTCGTACAACATGCATGTCTGCTCGACGATGTGGTCGGGCTTCATCGCCGATGCGCTGGACATGAGTACGGCCCAGCGCGCCGACCACGAACGCATCCGCGCCATCCACTTTGCCCGCGTCGTCGGCCAGGGCAAGGTCTACTCGCAACCCTTCTCCGAAGGCGGCGCCGCCGCGGCCGGCAAGGCGCCCTGGGGCACGCTGGCCACGCGCGTGCACGGCGCCGAGGGCGGCTACCGCATCAAGGGCAAGAAGATCTTCGCCTCGCTGTCGGGCGCGGCCGATTACTACGGCGTGCTGTGCACGCTCGAAGACCCGGCCGATCATCAGCACAGCGGCGGGACGCTGCGCGATTCGCTCTACCTCGCAGTACCGGCCGACGCCCCGGGCGTCACCGTCACCGGCGACTGGGATCCGCTGGGCATGCGCGGCACCGTCAGCCGCACCCTGCTGTTCGACGATGTCTGGGTGCCCGATGACGCGCGGCTGATGCCCGAGGGCCTGTACTTCCAGGCCGCACAGCGCTATCCGCACATGTTCGCCACCCTGTCGCCCACCTACATGGGCATCGCCCAGGCGGCCTATGATTTCACCGTGGCCTACCTGCGCGGCGAGGTGCCGAACACGCCGCCGGTGAAGCGCCGGATGTACCCGACCAAGCAGATCGCGGTGGCCGAGATGCGCATCAAGCTGGAGCAGACGCGCGCGCTGTTCCTGCAATCGGCGCGCGAGGCCCGCGTCGACCCCGACAAGGATGCGCGCATGCGGCTGCTGGCCGCGCATTACTCGATCATGGAGAACGCCAACGACATCTGCCGCGTGGCCGTGCGCACCTGCGGCGGCCAGGCGATGCTGAAATCGCTGCCGCTCGAACGCCTGTACCGCGACTCGCGCTGCGGCTCGCTGATGCTGCCGTGGACCGCCGAACTGTGTGTCGACCGGCTCGGTCGCGAGTGCCTGTACGAGAGCGGCGAGCGCGACGAGGCGATCGAAAGTTGACCGCGATGCCGGGCGCTGCGGCCGTGCTGCTGGCCCTGCTGCTGACCCTGTCGGCAGGGTCGCTGGGA
>JANOKY010000766.1:0-4834 GCA_031419635.1 Burkholderiales bacterium
GGGATGTTCTCGGCCCAGATCGCCGGCTCGAGCCAGGCGCCTTCGCGCCAGCGCCGCGGCCGGCTCGGGCCGGCGTTGTAGGCCGCAGCGGCCATCAACTGCGAGCCACCGAAGTCGTCGAGCACCAGCTTGAGGTAGCCAGTGCCGATGCGCAGGTTGGTGTCGCGGTCGGTGATCATCTCGGCGCTGAACGGCAGGCCGATCTTCTTGGCCGTCCAGCGCGCGGTGGCCGGCATCACCTGCATCAGGCCCGAGGCACCGACGTTGGAGCGTGCGTCGCTGACGAAGCGCGACTCCTGGCGGATCAGGCCGTACACATAGGCCGGGTCCAGGCCGATCTCGCCGGCCTTGGCCACGACCTCGGCGCGGTACGGCATCGGGAAGCGTTGCGCCAGGTCGATTTCACTACGAGTGCGGTCGCTGGTGTTGATGCAGCGGTCCCAGATTTCGCGTTCGCAGGCGCGTTCGGCCGCGGCGAGCAGGGCGCGGTCGTGCATGCCGCGCAGGCTGAAATTCCACTCGCGCACGCCTTCGCTGCGCAGGCCCAGATCGATCAATTGCAGCGCACGGCCCAGGCCCGGGTTGGCCTTGGCCTCGCTGCGCTCCTGGACCGAAAGCGGCGCCGGCAAGGGCGGCAGCGGCATCGGCTGGCCGAGGTCTTCGCTGGCCAGCTTGCCGTAGAAGTTCAACTCGCCAGCCAGTTGTTGCAGCGCGGCCAGGGCCTGCGTCAACTGACGGTCGCCGGCCGCGCCGGGGGCGGCGGTTTCGCGCATCGCGCGGGCACGCCAGTAGCGCCAGGCGGAATCGCGTTGCTCGGCTGGGCTCATGTGGTCGACGGCGCGCTGCACCGCGCGCCAGCGCTCGGCGCCACTGCTGCCGCGCAGCGCGGCGCGCACGTTCCAGGCCAGTGCATCGTCGCTCCACGACGGCGGCACGTTGCTGCGTTCAGCCTCGGTCCAGGCGGTGGCGTAATGCGCCGCCGCTTCGGGCGCCAGTTTCAATGCGGCGGCGCGACCGACCTGGGCCCAGGCCCAGGCCGAAAGGTCTTTGGGCAGGCGGTGTTGCCAGCGTTCACGCAGTTGCGCCGCGGCGACTTCGGGGTCGTTGGCAGCCATGCGCGCCAATGCCACGGTCGTGATCTCGCTATTGGCGCGCGTGCCCACCGTGGCACCGGCATTGAGGTACAGGGCCGGGTTGTCCAGGGCCTGCGCCACTTGCGTCTGCATCGCGGGGGCCACCAGCGCGGCGGCGGCACGCGCGGCGCGCGGCTTGTTGGTTTCGGTGGCGCTGCGCACCTTCAGCCACAGATCGTCGGGCGTGAAGATGCGGGCGTCGACCAGGGCGGTGGCCAGTTGCTGGCAGCCGTCGTCGAGCTCGCGCTGCGCCAGCCAGGCCTCGAAGGCGCGGGCCTTGTAGCCCGGCCCCGGCTCCTTGCCCGCCTGTTGCTCGGTGAGCAGCGCATAGCAGGTGGCCTCGCGGTCGTCGTTCATGCGAAAGCGCGGGAACTCGACGCTGAAGTTGGCCCAGTCTCGGCGTTTGCCCAGTTCGAGCAGCCAGTCGTTGCGCAGCCGGTCTTCGACGTAAGTGCCGCCCCAGCGGGCGTAGAAGGCGTCGAGCTCGGGCTGCTGGGCTTGCACCAGGCGATTGCCGAGCTCCCAGTAATCGACCCATTGCGCCAGCGGGTGCTGCTGTGCAGCGGCGCGCTCGCGCAGTTGCGCCAACCGCGGCGCGTCTTTCCTGCGCAGCGCGTCGCGGGCCTCGACGGCCACGTCCACTGGCAGCGGCTGGGCCGTGGCCGGGCCGGCGGCCAGCCACAGCAGCAGTGCGGCCAGCCAGGGGCGGGCGCTGCGGTGAGAGTTGAGGAATCGAGTCAGCATGGTCGGCGGCGGCGCAGCAGGGGCCGCCAGCGGGTTTCTATCGCGAGTGGGATTGTCAGGTGTGCCAATGGTTCAGGCCGCCGCGGCGTTGACGGCCAGATCGGTACCCTGGCGGGTTTGTTCGGCCTGTGCCACCAACCAGCGTGCAAACAGCAGCACTTCGGGCCGCACGGCCGGACCGCGCTGGCATTCGATCAGCCAGTAGGCAAACGGCGAGACGACGCGCCGCGCCGGGCCGAAGGGTTCGACCAGCTCGCCGCGTTCGAGCGCCTCGGCCACCAGCGGCAGGCGGGCCAGTGCCACGCCCTGGCCCGACAGGGCGGCCTGCACCTGCTGGTAGGTGAAATTCAGCAGCAACCAGCGCGCTGGTTCGAGCTGCGGCACGCCATGCTGGCGCAGCCAATGGCGCCAGCCCAGGAACTCGGCGCTGGGGCGGTTGTCGTCTTCTTCGAGCAGGGTGTGGCGCGCCAGGTCGCCGGGCTCGCGCAACGGTGGCGCCAGGCCGCGCGCCGCCTGCTCGGCCAAGCCGCGGCCGACAGCGGGCGTGACCACTTCTCCGAACAGCCGCGTGGCGCCGGGGGGCGCCATGTCAGGGTGGCAGTAGCGCAGCGCCAGGTCGACATCCGGGTCGTCGAGGTCGGCCATCACGTCGCTGGCCGAAATGCGGATGTCGATCTCGGGGTGCTCGCGCTCGAAGGAAGCCAAGCGCGGCAACAGCCACAGCGAGGCAAACGAGGCGAAAGTGGTGATGCTGACATGGCGCCGCCCGCGCGCGCTGCGGATCTGGCGCACGGTGCTGTCCAGCCGCTGCACCAGCGGCAGCACGCTGCGCAGCAACTGGGTGCCGGCGCTGGTGAGCTCGACCCGGCGCGTGCCGCGGTTGAACAGCGGCGCACCGAGCTCGTCTTCCAGGCCCTTGATCTGGCGGCTGATGGCCGGCTGCGTCAGGTGCAACTCTTCGGCGGCAGCCGAAAAACTCGAGCGCCGGGCGACCGCCTCGAAGGCCCGCAAGGGGCCCACGGCAAGCGGCCGGTGGGCAGGTCTATTCATGATGCTTTGGTATCAATGCCGGCTTCGATTGTCATTCGACGGCGCGCCATTTTGAACCGATGATTCAGGCTCAAGTTGAGCTGAAACAGGAGTTTGTCATGGAACAGGTATTGATGCACGACGCGCAACGCTGGGTGGCCCCGCAACGGGCCTGGCTGGTGGCCCGCGAAGGGGCCCTGTGGGTGACCCGCAGTGGCGACCTCGATGACCACCTGCTGGCCCGCGGCGAGCGCATGGATGTGGCCCGCGGCGACGATCTGGTGCTGCAGTCCTGGCACCGAGATACGCCTGCGGTGTGGGACTGGCAACCGCGCGAAGACTACCGTTTGCGCCGCGCGCTGCCGGCGTGGGCCTGGGCCCGGATGGCGCGCGGCTTGCGCGGCGCCGCCGAAGGCTTCGCCGCCCTGGCCCGCAGCGCCGCGGCCAGGGCCTGCCGGGCCCAGGGCTGCATCAGCGCCGGTGACTCCATGGCGTCAGTCGGCACGGTCCAGTAGCTCGTCGTCATGCGCTTGCCCTTGTTGTCGAAAACAAAGGGCTCGCAGCCGGCGGCGCTGAAGGCCGGCTGCGACTGTGCATCGACCTTCAGGTAAAGGCGATCGGCGGCAATCAACGCGAAGAACAAGTCGTCGCAGTACAGGCCGTGGCCGCCGAACATGCTGCGTGCGCGAATCGCGCCCATCGGCGCCAGCAGCTCCAGGCAGTGTTCGACGAGGGGCGCGACCATGACCCTAGTCTAGGTCGGCACAATGCGCACTTCAACGCAGGTGCCGCCCATGACCCCCGACTTCAACCTCCAGCCGTCACGCGACAAGAAACTGCTGCGCCGGCAGTTGCAGGCCGAGCGCATGGCGCTGCACGACCGCCACCAGCGCGCGATGCATTTGCAGGAAGTCCTGCGCGTCTGGCTGGTCAACCGCGACGAGACCGCGATCGGCGCCTACTGGCCGATCAAGGGCGAGTTCGATGCGCTGCCCGCGCTGTACCGCTGGACCGAGGGCGAAGACGTCAAGGGCCGGCACCGCCAGATCGGCCTGCCGGTGATCGAGCGCGAGACCAAGCGCCTGCGCTTTCATGTCTGGTACCCCGGCTGCCCGATGGAAGAAGACGCCTACGGCATCCCCAAGCCGAAAGACACCGACCCCTTCGAGCCGACCCTGCTGCTGGTGCCCTGCGTCGGCTTCGGCCCCAAGGGCATGCGCCTGGGTTACGGCGGTGGGTTTTATGACCGCACCCTGGCCACACTCGAGCCGCGGCCGTTCACGGTGGGTGTCGGCTATTCACACGGCTTCGTACCGTGGCTCGAAGCCGAGCCGCACGATATGCCGCTGGATGCGGTGCTGACGGAGGATGGGGTGGCTTGGCAGCGCGAGGGCTGAGTCTCAGGCGAGCCGCAGCCGCCGGCACAACTCGACGCTGAGCGCCGACTGGTTGAGCGTATAGAAGTGCAGCCCCGGCGCGCCGCCGACGATCAGCTTCTCGCACAGCGCGGCGATCACGTCCAGGCCGAAGGCGCGGATCGATGCCGCATCGTCCATGAAGCCTTCCATCTTCAGCGCCACCCAGCGCGGAATCTCGATGCCGTCGCGCTGCGCGAACTGGGCGATGCGGGCGTAGTTGTGGAACGGCATGACGCCGGGCACCACCGGCACGGTGGCGCCGAGCCTTTGCGTCTGCTCGACGAAGTGGAAGTAGGCGTCGGGGTTGAAGAAGAACTGGGTGATGGCGCTGCTGGCCCCGGCCTGGACCTTGTCGACGTAGTGCTGCAAGTCGCGCGCGGCATAGCGCTGGCTCGGGTGGTACTCGGGGTAGGCGGCGACTTCGATTTGCCAGTCCGCGCCCTGAGTTTCGCGGATGAAGCGCACCAGATCGGCGGCGTAGCGGAATTCGCCGCCCACCGCGGTGCCGCT
>JANOKY010000767.1:0-6102 GCA_031419635.1 Burkholderiales bacterium
TCGGTGATGCCGAGCTTGGCCAGGTGGTAGGCGGTGGAGCAGCCGGCGATGCCGCCGCCGACGATGACGACGCGGGCCTGGGTGGGAAGCGACATGAGGCGTAGCCTAGCGCGGACGATCGGCGCGGCGGGGCGGGAAACCCCGGCTGTCATCAAGCGGTAGCTCGGGGAAGATTGAATCACCCTTTAAGCCGGAGATCCCCATGCTCAAATCTGCATTGCGCCGCCTGCTCGCGGCTGGCGTGGCCGTCGTCATGGCGGCACTTGTCGCCTCGCCCGCCTTGGCCCAGAAAACCAAACTCACGGTCTATGCCGGGCTCGAGGCCGACCAGGTCGGTGCCTACAAGACCGCCTTTGAGGCCGCCTACCCGGATATCGAGATCGCCTGGGTGCGGGACTCAACCGGCGTGATCACGGCGCGCATCCTGGCCGAAAAAGACAACCCCCGCGCCGACGTGATCTGGGGCCTGGGGGCGTCCAGCGTGGCGCTGTTCGACTCGATGGGCCTGTTGGAGCCCTATGCGCCCAAGGGCCTGGACCAGATCAAGCCCACTTTCCGCAGCGCGAAGAACCCGCCGAGCTGGACCGGCATGGATGCGTGGCTGGCGGTGATGTGCTTCAACACCATCGAAGGCGCCAAAAAGAACCTGCCCAAACCGGCGGCCTGGGCCGATCTCGGCAATCCGATCTACAAGGATGCCGTGGTGATGCCCAACCCGGCCTCGTCGGGCACGGGTTATCAAGCGGTGTATGCGTGGATCCAGATCATGGGCGAACAGGCCGCGTGGGAGTTCATGGACAAGCTGCACCAGAATATCGCCGTCTATACGCACTCGGGCTCGGCCCCCTGCGTGCAGGCCGCCAAGGGCGAGCGCGTGATCGGCATCGGTTTCGATATGCGCGGCGCCAAGGAGAAGACCGCCGGCGCGCCGATCGACATCATCCTGGCCAAGGAAGGCGCGCCCTGGGATATGGAAGCCACGGCGATCGTCAAGGGCACGAAGAACCTGGCCGCGGCGCAAAAGCTGGCCGATTTCGCGATCTCCAAGGGCGCCTATGAGCTGTACGGCAAGTACTACGCGATCTCGGGCTACCCGGGCATGAACCCGGCGCCGCCCAACTACCCGCCGAGTGCCGATGCAGCCATGGCCAAGATCGACCTGGCCAAGATGGGCCAGGAGCGGGCCAAGATCCTGGCCGAGTGGACCAAGCGCTACGACGCCAAGTCGGCACCGAAGTGAGCGGGGGGCCAGAGCCTTACCTGCGCATCGAGCGCCTGGTCAAGCAGTACGGCGCCTTCACTGCACTGAAGGACATTTCGCTCGAAATTTTCCCGGGCGAATTCGTCTGTTTTCTCGGGCCTTCGGGCTGCGGCAAGACCACCTTGCTGCGCGCCATCGCCGGCCTGGACATCCAGACCTCGGGGCGCATCTTCCAGGCCGGCAAGGAGATCACCACCCTGCCGGCCTCGCGGCGCGATTTCGGCATCGTCTTCCAATCCTACGCGCTGTTCCCGAACCTGACCGTGGCGGCCAACGTGGCCTACGGCCTGGTCAGCCGCGGCGTGGCGAAGGTCGAGCGCCAGACCCGCGTGGCCGAGCTGCTGCAACTGGTGGGCATGCCCGAGTCCGCGCGCAAGTACCCGGCGCAACTCTCGGGCGGCCAGCAGCAGCGCGTGGCCCTGGCGCGCGCCCTGGCGCTGTCGCCGGGCCTGCTCTTGCTCGACGAGCCGCTGTCGGCGCTCGACGCCCGCGTGCGCGCCCACCTGCGCAGCGAGATCCGCCAGTTGCACCAGCGCCTCAAGGTCACGACGATCATGGTCACGCACGACCAGGAAGAGGCCTTGACGATGGCCGACCGCATCGTCGTGATGAACCAGGGCGTGATCGAGCAGGTGGGCACGCCGACCGAGGTCTACCGCAAGCCCCACAGCGCCTTCGTCGCCGACTTCGTGGGCACCACCAACTTCCTGCCGGCCGTCGTCAGCGGCGCGGGCCAGGTGCGTTTCTCGGGCATCGACCTGGCTTGCGAACTCGACGTGCGGCCCGGGGTCGGCCATGACGTGACGCTGGCGGTGCGGCCCGAAGACATCGCCGTGCGCGGTGTGTCTGCGGGCATGCCGAATGCCTTTGCCGTGCGCATTGCCGATGTCGAATTCCTCGGCGCCTTCTGTCGCGCCAAACTCGCCGTCGCCGGCGGCGAGCTGCCGATCGTGGCCGACTTCTCGATCAACGTCGTGCGCGACCTGGCCATCGAAGTCGGCAAGAATCTGCTGATCGCGCTGCCCCCCGAACGCCTGCGCGTGTTCCCCCGCGCGCCGCAACTGCCGTGAGCGCGGCGGCCTCTCGCACGGCGATCGCCGCATCCGCGCCGGCGCCGACGCCGGCCCGGCGCCGGCTCGACCGCGACGACATCCTGATGCGCGCGGGCCTGCTGCTGCTGATCGGCTGGCTGCTGCTCACGCTGGCACTGCCGCTGTGGGCCCTGCTGTCCAAGAGCTTCCAGAACGGCAACGGCGAGTTCGTCGGCCTGGCCAACTACCTGCTGTACTTCTCGACGCCATCGCTGTTCGACTCGGTCTGGAACAGCGTCTACGTCTCGCTGGCCACCACCCTGATCGTGCTGCCGCTGGCCTTCATCTATGCCTATGCGCTGCAACGCAGTTGCATGCGCTGCAAGGGCCTGTTTCAGGCCCTTGCATTGATCCCGATCCTGGCGCCCTCGTTGCTGCCCGCCATCTCGCTGATCTATCTGTTCGGCAACCAAGGGTTCCTCAAGGAGCTGCTGTTCGGTGGCTCGATCTATGGCGCGGGCGGCATCATCGTGGCCCAGGTCTTCTACTGCTTTCCGCACGCGCTGATGATCCTGGTGGCCGCGCTGTCGATGGCCGACGGCCGGCTCTACGAAGCCGCCGATGTGCTCGGCGCATCGAAGATTCGCGTCTTCTTCACCGTCACCTTGCCCGGCGCCAAGTACGGCGTGATCAGCGCCGGCTTCGTCATCTTCACCCTGGTCATCACCGACTTCGGTGTGGCCAAGGTGATCGGCGGGCGCTTCAACGTGCTGGCCACCGACATCTTCAAACAGGTCATCGGCCAGCAGAACTTCGGGATGGGCGCGGTGGTCGGCTTCGTGCTGCTGATTCCCGCGGTGCTGGCCTTCGCCGCCAACCGCATCACGGAGCGCCGGCAGGTGGCCTTGCTGTCGGCGCGTGCGGTGCCGCTCGAGCCCAAGCCCGAGGCGCGGCGCGACTGGCTGCTGTTTGGCTTCTGTGCCCTCGTCGGAGGCCTGATCGCGGGCATCCTGGCGATGGCGGCCTGGGCCTCGCTCGTCACCCGCTGGCCTTACAACCTGGCGCTGACGCTGAAGAACTATGCCTTCAGCGAGTTCGATTCGAGTGGCTGGAGCGCGTACTGGAATTCGCTCGAGCTGGCCGGCTGGACGGCGGTGATCGGCACCGTCGTCGTCTTCCTCGGCGCCTACCTGCTCGAGAAGACGCGCGACTTCGCCTGGGGCCGCGGCATCGCCCAGTTCATGGCCATGCTGCCGATGGCCGTGCCTGGCCTGGTGCTGGGCCTGGCCTATATCTTCTTCTTCAATGCGCGCGGCAATCCGCTGGGCTTCATCTACGCCACGATGGCGATCCTGGTGGTCAATTCGGTGACGCACTTCTATACCGTCAGCCACCTCACCGCGACCACGGCGTTGAAGCAACTCGACGGTGAATTCGAAGCCGTGTCGGCATCGCTGAAGGTCTCGCTGTTGCGCACGATGGTGCGGGTGACGGTGCCGGTCTGCCTGCCTGCGGTGCTGGACGTGAGCATCTATCTCTTCGTCAATGCGATGACGACGGTGTCGGCGGTGATCTTCCTGTACTCGACCGACACCAAGCCGGCAGCGGTCACGATCATCAACATGGACGAAGCCGGCTTCACCGCCGCCGCCGCGGCGATGGCGATGTGCATCGTCGCCACATCGGCCGCGGTGAAGATCGTCCACCTGATGCTGACGCGCCGCTTAGAGCGCACGACGCAGGCCTGGCGAAAACGATAGAAGGTTCACCGCATGAACTTACCCACCCACACCCGCATCGTCATCATCGGCGGCGGCGTCATCGGCTGCAGCATCGCCTACCACCTGGCCCAGCGCGGTGTTAAGGATGTCATCGTGATCGAGCGCCTGCAGCTCACGCATGGCGCGACCTGGCATGCCGCGGGCCTGGTGGGGCAGTTGCGCAGCAGCAGCAACCTGACGCGCCTGATGCGCTACGGGGCCGAGCTGTACGGCAAGCTCGAGGCGCAGACCGGGCAGGCCACGGGCTGGCACCGCACCGGCAGCTTGCGCCTGGCCTCGTCGCCCGCGCGTTGGCAGGAGTTGAAACGCTCGGCGACGATGGCCAAGGGTTTTGACTTCCGCGTCGACCTGGTGACGCCGCGCGAGGCGCAAGACCTGTTTCCGCTGCTGGAGCTGAGCGGCGTCGTCGGCGCGGCGTGGATCGAGGGCGACGGCGATGTCGATCCGGCCAGCTTGACGATGGCCTATGCCGCGGGCGCTCGCGCCGGCGGCGTGGCCATCCATCAAGGCGTTCGTGTGACCGCGCTGCGCAAGCACGGCCGCCGCGTCACCGCCGTCGTCACCGACCAGGGCGAGATCGCGGCCGAATGCGTCATCGATGCCGCCGGCATGTGGGGCCGCGAAATCGCCGCGATGGTCGGCACAAGGGTCGCAGTCGGCGCCGTCGAGCACCAGTACTTCGTCACCGAAAAGTCCGAGCGCATTCCCGCCGGCCTGCCCTCGCTGCGCGATCCCGACGGCAATTTCTATGTCAAGCCCGAGCCGGGCGGCCTGGCCGTGGGCGGCTGGGAGGCCAACACGCCGCCCTGGGGTACCGGCGGCATCGCCAAGGATTTCGGGCCCGAGTTGCTGCAGCCCGACTACGACCGCTTCGAGCCCTTGGGCTCGGCGGCCTGTGCGCGCATTCCGGTGCTCGGCGAGATCGGCATCCGGCAGATGATCAACGGGCCGATACCGATCACCGCCGATGGCGAGCCGGTGATCGGCCTCTCGCCCGAGCTCGACAACTTTTACCTCTGCTGCGGCTTCACCTCGGGCATTGCGGCATCGGGAGGCGCGGGCTGGGTGATGGCCAACTGGATCGTCGATGGCGACCCGGGCCTCGATCTGTGGCCCTTCGACGTGCGCCGCTTCGGCGCGCCGCATGCCGTCAAGGCCGCGATGTACGAACGTGCCGTCGAGAGCTATGCGCGCTACTACCACATTGCCTGGCCGACGCATGAAACCCAGGCCGGACGCGGCGCGCGGCGCAGCCCGCTCTACGACACGCTGCTGCGCCAAGGCGCGGTGTACGGCAACAAGTTCGGTTGGGAGCGGCCGAACTGGTTTGCGCCCGCAGGCACACCCGCCGTGGACACCCCGACGTTCGAGCGCGGCCCGTCGTTTGCAGCGGTCGCCGCCGAGCACCGTGCAGTGCGCGAGCGCGTGGCCCTGATCGACATGAGCTCGTTCTCGAAGTTCGAGGTCCGCGGCGCGGGGGCGCTGGCGCTGCTGCAAAAGCTGGCCGTCAACGATCTCGACAAGCCCGTTGGCAGCATCGTCTACACCCAACTGTGCAACGAGCGCGGTGGCATCGAGGCCGACGTGACGATCACGCGGCTGGCGGCCGACCGCTTCTATTTCGTCACCGGCAGCGCTTTAGGCGTGCGCGACCGCTCGACGATCGAGCGCCACCTGCCGGCAGACGGCAGCGTCGAGATCCTCGACCACACCTCCGCCAAGGCGGTGCTGAACCTGTGCGGCCCGAAGTCGCGCGAGGTGCTGGCGCAACTCACCGATGCGCCGCTGGACAACGCCAGCTTCCCCTACATGAGCGCACGCGAGCTCGACCTGGCGTTCGCGCCGGTGCTCGCCATGCGCGTGACCTACCTGGGCGAACTCGGCTACGAGCTGCACGTGCCGGTCGAGTACGCGTTGCATCTGTACGAGCGGCTCTGGGCCAGCGGTGAAGTGCAGGGCATCGCCAATGTGGGCTACCGCGCGATCAATACCCTGCGGCTCGAGAAGCACTATCTCGTCTGGGGTTCGG